>JBQTHV010000110.1:0-3569 GCA_052389555.1 Gemmatimonadales bacterium
GCGACTTCGAGGACGGGCTCTGCCAGACCAGCCCCGTATCGGTCAGCGCAGTCGCCCGCAGGAGGGCGACGGCCCGGGCCGCGAGGGCCGTATCGCCCTGCCACAACCGCCACTGCTCGGAAACGAAAAGGTCACGCGCCCCTATCGCTTCCTCGCGCCACTCGGCGCGGGCCAGGAGCCCCCGCGCCCGCCCTTCCACCGCGTGGGCTGCGCTCGCGCCCTCGGCGCTGTCGCCACTCCAGTACAACGCATAGATCACCCGGAATACAGGATTCCAATACGGCACTTGACTCAGGTCTGCCATGGTCGCGGTCAGTGCGCGTGCCTGCCGGGGAAGCCCGCGGTTGAGGTGCAGCGCGGTCGCTAGGCCGACTACTCGGCTCCGTTCCACTCGGTCGCCGGCCCGCCGCAGCAGTACGGCCACGGCGCGCTCGGCATCGTCCAGCGCAACCCCTTCTACCTGGCTGGTCCATTGGATTCGTACCAGGCTGGCCACGCTCAGGGAATCGAAGCGCCGGCGGAGCCTGCGGAGCAAACGGAGATCTCCTGTGCTGGTCGCGACCCGCCACCGCACGTAGTCGGCCTGATCGCTCAGCGGATAGCGTGTCAGGTACCGCTCCCCCAGGTGGCCGACCTGCACGGTATCACCAGAGAAGGCCGCGACCTCGAACAGACCCTCGAGCGCCCCCGCGAACGTCGAATCGACGGCGACGGCGCGGTGGAATACGGTCGCCGCCCGGCTCTGCGCGTCGGCCACTTCCGCGCTGGGCCCATGGTAGAGCAGGGCCAGGCCGAAGCGATGCCAGGCATCGGCTCGAGCGGGCTGGGCCTGGACGGTCTGCTCCCAGCGCCGGAGTTGTTCGGTCGCGCTCGGCACGCCCGGGTATCGGGCTCCGGCCAGCGCGTGGAGATAGGCGAGATCGCGGGAGTCCAGCCGCTGCCGCTCGCGAAATGCGAGCTCGACGGCCCGCTGCCAGCTACTATCCGCTTCGGACCACCACCCCTGGTCCGCCAGTGGCGCTTCGATCGGACGGGCCTTGATCCGGAGGCCGGCCGCCGAGGCCAGCTCAAGCGCGGCGAGCGCCAAGGTCGAATCTTCGGACAGTGCGCGGCTGAAATCGGCGACAGCCGCTTCGTACCGACCGCTCCGATACGCGGCCCGACCCGCGAGGAAGGCCCGAACCGCCGGCAGAGCGGCGCGGGTCAGTATCGGCACTCGCCATTCCGGCTCGCCCGCGAGCCGCGCAAGCAGCATGGCCGCCAGGCGATCGGCAAGTGCCGGCAGACTATCCGAAGGGCCTTGGGCGGCCGCCTCGATGGAGCGTCCCGGCATCAGCGAAATGAGCTTCGCGCTCACCATGAGGCTCTTCCCTTGGAGACGGACCACATCTCCCAGCAGGAGAGTTCCTGCCCCAAGGGCGCGAGCCACCCGCGCCTCGGCATCTGTGCTCTGATCTCGGTCTGCAGGGAAGGCCCGTCGCCAGGCCGCGAGTGCCTTCGGTGGATCGATCGCCTGCGGACCGCCCTCGCCGGTGAAGCGCGACGCGAGCAGCAGGGCCAGGCCTTCCCGCAGGTAGCTGAAGGAAGAATCGGGGCTGCTGATGTGGAACGGGGCGACAGCCACCCGGTCTTCCTGCAACCGTCCCGCCCGGGCATCCGGCCGAAACCAGACCCCCAAAAGAACTGCCACCGGAATCGCAGCAACCAGCGCCGCGAGGGTCCGCCGCCGCCAGCCTCGCAAGCCTCGCCTCGCCGGAATCCGCGCCGCCGCTATCGCGGTTGCCTCAATCGGTGAATCGGCTGCCTCGCCGCCTGCACCTTGCGCCGCCGTTTCGCGCCGCTGCGATGGGCGCGGTGCCTCACCAGCATGAAGTAGCTCTTCGACCAGCGCGAGCACCGCCGGATCGGGTTTCGCCCCCTCTTCCGCTTGAACCAGTCGCTGGTACACTCGGGCCTGATTCAATGCACCGCCCCGATCGCCACTCCGCACCAGGACGTCGATCAGCCGGATGATTACCCGGGCGTCCAGTGGATCAGTGAGAGCGAGTCGGCGCCACCACTCGACCGCTTCTCGCAGATTGTCACGCGCTTCCTCCTCGTCGGCTAGCTGCTCCAGCGCTCGTCGGTACGCCATGCCGAGTCGGGTTCGCTCAGTCTCGACCCAGCGTTCGTACTCGCCCGCGCCGTCGAGGTGGAACCCATCGAGGAAGGGGCCCCGGTACAACTCCACCGCCTCAGCGAAGGAGCCACGGGCGAGCGCCTGCTGAAATCCCACCACGTCCGCGGTGATCACCGAAGGATTGAGCCGCAGGGGGTCCGGGCCGAAGAAAAGCGCCTCCGACAGCTGCTGCCGGGTCGCGTAGACCAGTTGTTCGAGCGCATGGCGCGCGTGGTCCGGTGAGCCTTCGGACCAGAGGTAGGCCAGAACCTTGTCGCGGGTTAGACCCCGGTCCCCGGATGCGGCGAGGAGAGCCAGCAGCGCGAGTCGGCGTCGCTGGGCTGGTACTCGCGCACCAGTGTCGCTCAACAGAGCGAGCTCGCCGAAGGTCGCAAGGCGGAACATGAGGGTTTGATGAGCCGAGGTGAGGTCCCTGTGAGCGGCTCCCTGTAACATGGCTCTCGGGGGATGGAGCGGCAAGGCGAAACAACCGAAGCGCAGTCCGCTCCCAACAGGTCGGTTCCCTCGGCCGTTCCCCCGATACCTAAGAGGAAGGCGGAACCATCATGACGTACCACCACCTACTCCGAGCTGTGTCCTGGACAGTTCTCCTAGCGGCACTCGCCGCGTGTGGAGCAGAGTCCACGACGCCCTCCACGCCATTCTCGGCCGAACTCCCATCGTCGCCACCCGCTGCACCTGATGGGCAGGTGGGAGGAGCGAGGACGGCACCCATGGCGTTCAGCACCATCGACTTCCCAGGCGCCCGGACGACACGCCTCCTCGGGATGAATGACCGCGGCGACATCGTCGGCCTCTACATTGACGGGGCGAACACGACCCACGGTTTCATCCTCGACAAGGAGGGAGGCTATACCACACAGGACTTCCCCGGCGCCGCAGCGACCTTCCCGCGAGGCATCAACAACCGCGGCGACGTTGTCGGCCGCTATGTGAATCCGGGGAGCCCGATCGAACACGGCTACACGCTCATCGACGGCGTGTACGCAACCCTCGACTTCCCGGGTGCGTCGCAGACCGCTCTCCGCCACATCAATGACCGCCGCGACATCGCCGGCAAGTACAACGACGCCGCCGGCAAGCAGCACGGTTTCTCGCTCATCGACGGCGCCTTCGCCACGGTGGATTACCCGGGGTCGCGGACGAGCGATCTATTCGCAATCGCAAACAATGGCGTGATGGTCGGCGACTGGACTGAGCCGGTGGCGCCGCCGGTGATCGTGCACGGCTACCGAGTCGAGGACGGCATAATCACGGTCGCGGATGCTCCTGGATATAGGGGCACGCTGCCGCGGTGGATCAACGAGCGGGGTGACATCGTGGGGATCGTCATCGACATGGCCAACGCCCGCCACGCATACCTGATGGACAAGCACGGCACGTTCTTTCA
>JBQTHV010000111.1:0-19614 GCA_052389555.1 Gemmatimonadales bacterium
GGTTTCTCGCCGAGGGCCGCCTACTGGCCCGGCTTACCCACCCCAATGTCGTTCCGGTCCATGATGCCGGCGAAGCGGACGGGCTCCTCTATTACGTGATGGAGTTCGTCGAGGGAGAGACGCTGGCCGACCGGCTGCGGCGAGGTCCGCTCCCGCGCGACGAGGCGCTTCGTCTCGCTCGGGACCTGCTGGGTGCCCTGGCCGCCGCCCATCGGCTGGACATCGTGCATCGCGACGTGAAGCCGAGCAACATCTTCTGGCGGCTGGAAGGCTCATTACTCGGCGATTTCGGGATCGCCCGCCTGCACGAGCCCGACAGCTCCGATCCCACCCGGACCGGCGAGCTGATCGGTACGCCGGGTTACATGGCACCCGAGCAGCGAGAAGGCCAGTCCGCTACTGCCGCGACCGATGTCTATGCGGCCGGGCTGGTGCTCTACGAGGCTTGCACCGGCCGGCGATGGACTGCCTACCAGTCTCCCGATCAGGGCGACTGGACCGGCGTGCCGGCCGAGCTTGCAGCGCCGTTGCGGAAGGCGATGTCGCCGGATCCCGCGGCGCGCTGGCCCGATGCGGCGGTGTTCGCGACCGCGATAGGCGCAGGAGGCACGCGCCGTCGCCGGGCGATCGCCGCAGGGCTCGGTCTCGTTGCGGTCGCGATCGGGGTGGTCATTGTCTGGCCAGGGCCAGAGCCGCCCATTGAGACGAAACGCGCCGGGCTCACGCTGGTGATTCCGAGATTTGAGGTCGTCGGCGCACCCGGCCGCCAGGGCTTGGGGGACTCGGTGGCCGCCGAGCTTCGGGACCGACTCCAGGGGTACCCGGACTTCTTCATCACCGATCAGGACCCACCCCGAGGTGATTCGGCCCTTCGGGTCTCCGGGCGGATCACAATGAGGGGAGAATGGCTCCGGTTTGAGGTCCGCGGTGCCGGGTTAACTGCTCTCGAACCGGTGGTGATCGACACGGTCCCAAGAAGCTACTGGCAAGGACAGGTCGACAACCTGGCCTTTCAGCTCCTCAGGTCGCTGTGGGAGAGTCCGGCTCTGCGGGATCTCTGGCTTTCCGGAGACATCCTGCCTGACACGGACCGCGGATTCGCGCTGTGGCTCAAAGGGGAGCAGTTCTGGGCCCGCTCCCAGGGCGAGGAAGCGTTCTGGGCCTATCAGGAGGCCGAGGACCAGGACACGACGTGCTTGATCTGCTCCTTCCGGCTGACCGACGTGGGCCGGTGGATCGAGCAGACTCATGATCCCCGGCACCTGGCGAGGACCCGCGCTGCCTTGGGGCAGTTTCCGTTGCGTTACCAGGCTCTCATCCGGGCCCAGGACGCCACCCCGGCGGCCCGGATCGAGATGCTCCGGGAGGCGGCTGGCGGGGAAAGCCAGTTCTATCTGACTTGGATGTATCTGGGCGACGAGCAGCTGCACCGGGGAGCGCTTCAGGGATCTCTCCGAGCCGAGGCGATCGCAAGCTTGGAGCACGCAGTCCGGCTGCAGCCCCGATTCGTGCCTGGCTGGCAGCACCTCGGCTGGGTCGCGATTAGCGAGGGGGACTCGGTGCGCGCCCGCGAAGCCGTGAGCGTTCTGGACCGTCCTTCAGGTCAGGGAGGGGTGGCTACCGCGCTCACCGCTTTGCTGCAGGCAGGATACGCGTGGCGATTTCTTCCAGCCGATAGCGCAGGGCGGCGCTCGGCTGTCCTGCTCGATGAGGGCTTGCGCGTCTTTCCTAACACGGTAGGGGCGGCGCGAATGCTGATGTCGATGGAGGAAGCCCGCGGTGCGGTAGAGGTCGGGAAGTTGCTGGCCCGGCGCACCGGTACTCCGGGGGCCCTGAGCCACGGTCTCCTCGGCCAGCTCTTCGGATACGCGGCACTTGGGCGCCTCGACTCGGTCCAGATCGTGCGCGACTGGTTCGGCCGGCGCACCGATGATCCTTCGCTGCCGGTTCTGGCCCTCGAGCTCGAGACCCTGCTCCGCGCGTTCGATCCCGACGCCTCGATCCGGAAAGACTCTATCCTGGCCCAGCAGCTCGATCAGGCGATCCGGGGAGCCGGCGCCCCTGGTGAGCTGCGTGCCCGGCTGATATTCGCGCGCGCCCTCCTGGACTACCGGAATGGCGACAGTGGCTCGTTCGCTCTGGCGAGGAGGCGGCTTGACAACGAGCCACGGGCGCGGAACCTGCGGGTTATTCTGGACGCGGCCGCCCGTGCTGGTGCAGGCGATACCGCGGGCGCGTTCCGGGAGTTGACCAGCTTGGCCGATCCGGGGGACAGCCTCACCGCACTGCCGGCCGCAAACGCCGCGTCCCGCTTGCTCCGCGCGGAATGGCTCTCCAGACAGGACCCCGCTCGAGCCAATCGAGTTCTCCGTTGGCACGAGCACCTCAACATCAGCGGCCACCTCACCGGTCCACCCCAATCCGGCGAGGTGGCCTGGGCGCTGGGCACGCTCGCGCGGTGGCATCGGCGGACTCTCTTAGTCGCCGACGGGACCAGCTCGGCCGAATGGTGCAGCGTCAATCGCGGTATCGTGCGGGCCTGGAGCGGCAGCCCTTCGCCTTTCGGTTATCGGGCTGATAGCGCCCGTCGCTCGCTGGCAGAACAACGCTGTGCGGAATCGCCTTGATCACCTGCCGGGTGCTGGGCCCAGTGAGTGTCGAGGTGGATGGCGGCCCCGCTCCGCCCGAGCTGCTCTGGCGCAAGCATCTTGCCTTGCTCGTGTATCTCGCGCGCTCGCCGAAACGGGGGCGGACCCGGGAGCACCTGACCGGGATGCTCTGGCCGGACAAGGACGAAACTGCCGCGCGGCACTCGCTCAACGAGGCACTCCGGGTCATTCGCCGAGCCGCGGGCGACACCGCCATCGAAACGACCGGTGGACAAGTGCGGCTCTCGCCAGGCGCGGCGCGGCTCGACGCTGAGCAGCTCGAGCCGCTCGTGGCCAGTGAGTCGTGGGAAGCGGCCGCGGCAATCGTGGCCGGGCCGTTCCTCGAGGGATTTGCCATACCCGATAGCGAGTCGTTCGAAGATTGGCTCGCCGCCGACCGGCGGCACTGGAACGATCTTGCGGTGCGGGCACTCCTGGGGCATTCGAGTGCGTTGCTCCGCGTGGGCCGGGCGGCGGAAGCACTGGCGACTGGGCGGCGGGCCGAAAGTCTCGAGCCGCATTCCGACTTGGTTGCCCGCACCATCATCAGCGCCCTGGCGATTCAAGGCGACCAGGCGATGGCGGCAGCGCACTACGAGCAGTTCACCGGGCGGCTTCGCGAGCTCGGCACCCAACCGGCGCCGGAGACGCGAGCGCTGCTCGAGCGGGTTAGGATGAGCCGCGCGCCCCGGTCGCCCTCGGCCAAGCCTCCCGGCGATGTTCCAGCTCGTCGAGCCCCGCTCGTCGGGCGTGCCGCCGAGCTGGACCGGCTGCTCTCGATCTGGGACCGGTGCCGCCGGGAGCCGGTGGCCGCGGCCATCCTGCTCGAGGGCGATGCCGGCAGCGGGAAGACCCGGCTGCTCGAGGAGTTCGTGGCCCGGGTTAGGCTCGACGGCGGTGCGGTAGCGCTGGTCCGGGCGGTCGAGGCCGATCGCGATCAGGAGGGGAGTGGCTGGCTCGGCCTCGCTCGTGGGGGGCTGCTTCATGCACCTGGGCTTCCCGCCGCTCCTCCGCAAGCGATCGCTGCCCTTGCCGCGGCCTTGCCCGATTGGGCCGAGCGGTTTTCCGCTGCCCTGCGGGCGGCGGGATCGGCGCTCCCGCTTGGACAGGCCATGACGGCGGTCTGGGACGCGGCACTCAGCGGTGGTCCGCTCCTCCTCGCGATCGATGATGCGCAGTGGCTCGATCGATTGACTCTGCTCTGCCTCACCGCAGCATTGCGCGACTTCGGACGATCTGCCTTGTGCGTGATCTGCTCGGCTGTTCCCGCTCCCGCTCGAGAGGAGCTCGATGAGTTGCGACGCCGATTAGGGCACGATCTCTCCGGTGCGACCGTCACCCTCAAGCCCTTGGACGCCGAGGCGTTGCGGACCCTCGGGCAGTGGGCCTTACCTGGATATGACAGCATCGCGCTCGAGCGGGTATGCCGCCGCATCGCGAGCGATTCGGCTGGATTGCCGTTGCTGGCGGTCGAGCTTCTGTCGGCGGTGACTGCCGGGCTCGACGTTCAGCAGGGAGCGGCGGCATGGCCGAAGGAGTTTCACACGCTCACCTCGACGTTGCCGGGGGACTTGCCCGACACCGTTGTGGCCGCCCTTCGCATCGGCTTTCGCCGCCTATCTGCGGATGCGCAGCAGGTACTTGCCACCGCTTCGGTGATCGGGGAGGGAACTCGGATCACCGAGTCCCAGCTCGCGCGGGCGAGCGGACTGCCGGTGCCATCGGTCCAGGCGGCGCTCGATGAGCTCGAGTGGCAGCGCTGGCTGGAGTCGGATGGGCAAGGATATGGATTCGTCGCGCGTGTAGCCCGCCAGGTCGTCGCGCGCGATATGGTGACGAAAGGTCAAGCGGCGCGGATTCGGGAACGGCTGAAGACCGGGAGGTCCGCTTGACTTCCGCTTGAGCCGGCCGCGCGATGCTCCCCCGCAACCCTCAACCGGAGCATTGCCATGCGAGCCGCTTTCCTCTTCGTCGTTGGAGTTGGTCTGGCCCTTGGATGCAGCGACCAATCCGATTCGATCGCCGGTCCGGAAGCCAAGGTGGCCATCCAACCCCCGGCGACCCTTACCGAAATCAATCTCGGAACCGGAACGGCGCGGATCTGGTCCTACCTCTCCGACAACCTGGTCACGCCGCAAGACCCAGTGAATCTCGTCTTCACGGGGAAAGCCGATCCCCGCGCCATCCGCAATGCGCTCCTCGGCCTCGATGGAGACCGGAGCGCGGCGTTTCCGCCGGTCTTTCCTTTCACGTGCACCTGGTCCGACGCGATCGGCGGGTTAATGGAAGGGTTCGACGAATCCACCGGTTGGTCGGGCGGTGCAGTTCAGCTCCAGTGTGGGACCTATGGGCCGATCCGCTTTCACCTTCGGCTCTTCAAGATGGGGAGCTTCACGGTGGGTAACGGACATTTCGAGCTGGTCATCCCCGGTACCACTGACCACCAGGTGTTGAGCTGGGAGCTGGCGGAACAGCTCGTCGCCTTCGATCTGGGCCGGAGCGGTCTGCTCGGCGCCGCGCCAGGCTCGACCGGAGCGATCAACGCTTCGCCGTTCTACCGGATGATTCCCGCGGTGATCTACAACGGGATGCCGGTTGAGCTGCGGGCGCTGATCGGCGGACCGTTGGGTAATGTCGCGAACGACGTGGGAATCGCGACCGACGGTGCTGCGACGGTACTAGCCCTCGCAGCCGAGGCTCTGCCGGCCGCGGCAAGCTCGCAGCAGGAATTCGTGATCGAGTATGACCAGGTCATTCCGAAACCCTTCTGCAACGGTCCGGCTGACTATCTATATGTCTCCGGTGACGCTGCGGCAGGAGGTGTCGACCGTGAATAGCGAGCTCAGGCAGGTCTTCCACGCCAGCGGGGAGCTGGTCGCGGTCCCGGTGAACCCGGAAACCGGCGAGCCAGCGGGCGCTCCAATGCGGGCCCAGGTGAGCGAGAACCAGGACGCCAGGGCGAATGACCATGGTGGCAGCATCCGGGGCACCCAACTCCAGCAGCTGATTCCGGCATCGACGCCGGGGGCTGGTCAGCTCCAGATCCAGGTCAACATCGACCCGGGAAAGCAGCCGCACTATGACCGGAAGGTGATCTGCCACTAGCTTCCTCCCCGATCCCGCGTCCTTACGAGGGTAGGGCGAAGGCGGCCGCGCGGGACGGCCGCCTTCGCCGTTTTCAGGAGCGCACCATGCGAACCTTTCTCGCGACTGCCGGCTGCTTCCTCTTTACCGCAGCTCCGCTCGCCGCCCAGGACGAGAGCCAAGCGGTGATGGCCACGGTCCAGCAACTCTTCGACGGGATGCGGAGTCAGGACACCGCCAAGATGCGCGCGGTGCTGCATCCCGACGCGCGACTCATCACCACTGGGATTCGAGACGGCGCTCCGGTCGTCAGCACGGTTTCGCCCGACCGCTGGCTCGCGGGGGTAGCGGGCGCCACCGTCGCGATCCTCGACGAGCGGCTCCGCAATACGGTAGTCTATGTCGAGGGGGGTCTTGCCTCGGTGTGGACCGACTACACGCTCTACATCGGCGAGCGTCTGAGCCACTGCGGGGTGGACGCGTTTCACCTGGTCCGCACGGCGGAAGGATGGCGGATCATCGATCTCGCCGACACCCGACGGCGCGAGAACTGTCCGCCATGATTCGGAGACCCATTACCTAACCCGCTAGATGGCGATTCTCGACGCCGACCCTATTATCGCGGCGCTGCGCGGCGCGTTCATGCGCGATAAGACGCGGAAGGAGCTGCTCCAGCTCGCCGCCGACCGGATTCGGGCTGCGGGACCACCGTACACCTCGGTCTACCTCTACATGCTGCACGGCAAGGAGTTGGTGCTCGAGGTGTACGCAGGGCGGGAGACCGAACACATCCGGATCCCGGTGGGCGTGGGCGTGTGCGGCCGCGCCGCGGCCACCGCCGAAGACCAGAACGTGGGTGATGTGCGCGCCGACTCCAACTACCTGGCATGCAATGTGTTTACCCGCTCCGAGCTGGTCGTCCTGATCCGGCGCGGCGCGGTGATCCTGGGACAGATCGACGTGGACAGCGACGAGGCCGATCCCTTTACGCCTGAGGAAGCGGCCGAGGTAAGGAAGGTGGCGGATGCGCTGGCGGTGCTGCTGTGATCCACCGATTACGAATCCACAGATTACGCAGATTACGCAGATTGAACAACGCCCACCGATGAAACGGCTGAGATGGATTCGTTCATCAAGTAGATGGCATCGATGCCTCAATCCTGACTAAGTTGAATCTGTGTCATCTGTGTAATCCGTGGATGATCCTCTTCTCAGCGTAATGCGTGGAGAACCCTAACCCGCCAATGAGCACTGCGCCGGCGATCGAGCGCACGGTCTCCGTTCGCGGCGTCACCCTGTTCGAGCGGCGGGCCGGCAGCGGTCCCGAGGTCGTCGTGCTGCACGGCGGCCCCGGCGCGCACCATGACTATCTCCTCCCCGGTTTCGATCGCCTGGCGACCGGACGGACTCTGATCTACTACGACCAGCGGGGCGGCGGGCGCTCGCCGGTGCCGCGGCAGGTGCCGGTCGGATGGCGGGAGCAGGTGGAAGATCTCGAAGCGCTCCGCGGGTTATGGGGCATCGAGCGGCTCGTGCTGGCCGGCTACTCGTGGGGCGGACTGCTGGGGCTGCTCTACGCCCTGGAATATCCGGCCTCGGTGGAGCGGTTTGCGCTCATCTCGGCGGCCCCGGTGTGGCGCGGGGCACGCACCGAGTTCGAGCGACGGCTCGCCGAGCGGAATGCGGCCCCCGAGATCCAGGAGGCGCGCCGTGCCGCGCAGGCCGCCGGGATCGCCGGGCTGGGCGAGAAAGGCTATCGCCGCCGGATGTTCGAGCTCTCGGTGGCCGGCTACTTCCACGATTGGCGGCGGGTCACCGAGCTCACGCTGTTCCGCATTACCGGCCGGACCTACGACGAGGTGTGGGCTTCTCTGGGCGACTACGACGTGCGGCCCCGGCTCCGCGGGTTAGGGATTCCCGCGATCGTCCTGCACGGCGAATCCGACCCAATCCCCCTGGCGGCCGCGGAGACCCTGGCGGGCTTGCTAGGGGCTCCGCTGCATCGGCTCCCGGACTGCGGCCACGTCCCCTACGTCGAAGCGCCGGAGGCGTTCACCCGGATCCTCGATAGTTTCCTGCCCAGGACGGCCTGATGGCGGCGCGCCCCACGCCGTTCGAGCTGGTCTTCGGGGAGTTCAGGGATCGATTCGAGGCCATCCAACAGGGACTTGAGGCGTCGGGCGTGCAGGCGGATGACCGCGACAGGTTCCTGCTCCAGCGGGAAGCCGCCGAGCTTATGCGGGAGCTCCGGCCCGAGGCCGGGCTCGGCGCGGAAGTCGAAATGCTGGGCGCGCTGGTCCACCACGCCTACCGGTTCTGGCGGAGCGGTGAGCGGGTTAGGGCGGTGAGCAGGGAGGATTTGGTGACCTTGTTGGAAGGCGGCGGGACGGCGGGACGGCTGGACGGCGGGATCTCTGGCGAGGACACGGTCGCCCGACCCACCGAACCTGGTCGGTCAGCGTCCAGCCGCCCAGCCGTCCCGCTGTCCAGCGCCTACATCCAGGTCTCTCCGCTCGCGGTGTGGGCCCGCCTCGAGTCCGGCCCGCCCGAGCCGCTGGACGGATGGTTCGCGGCGCGGGTCAAGCCCTTTGAGCTTGAAATCCTCGGGATTCTCGGCATGCATCCCGGCCGCGCGGGGTTCACGGCAGTTGAGGTGCGCGGGCCCCGCCCGGATGAAGTCACCCCGGCAAACGGCTCGACCCGGTTTGCCCCGATCGCTTCGGACACCGGTGCGCAGGCCGGCTTGGCTGCCGTACGCGACGCCGAGGAACTCCTCGCGCTCGCCTGGAGGGTGGAGGACCTCCCGTGAGCACCGATCGGCTCGCGGTCGCCCAGGTGCTGGAGCAGATCGCCGACTTCCTCGAATTCAAGGAGGAGAATCCCTTCCGGGTGCGCGCGTTTCGCACTGCAGCCAAGGCAATCATGGAACTGCCGGGTTCCCTCGCCGAGGCCCTGGCCGACGGCTCGCTCGCTGCGGTGCGCGGGATCGGACCGGCCACGCTCGCGATCACCAAGGAATTCCTCGATACCGGCCGATCCCGGATGCTGGAGGAGTTGCGGCGGGAAATTCCCCCGGGCGTGCTGGAGCTCCTGTCGGTTCCCGGGTTAGGAATCACCCGGGTGCGGACCCTGCACCGCACGCTGGGCATCGGGTCGCTCGACGATCTGGAGCGCGCGGCCCGCGACGGCCGGCTCGCCAAGGTCCCGGGATTCGGAGCCAAGACCGCCGACAAGGTGCTCCGGGGGATTGGGTTCGTGCGGGGGAAACGCGAGCTGCGCCTGGCGCACGAGGCCGCCCGTGAGGCCGAGCTGCTTCGGGCCACCCTGGCCGGTGTGGGAGGCGTGCGCCGGGCCGTCATCGCGGGGGAAATCCGGCGGCGAACGCCGATCGTCGGCGAGCTGGCCCTGGTGCTCGAGCTGGTCGGGAACAAGCCCGAAGCCGTGCTCGATGCGATTCGGGGGTCACCCGGGCTTCGCATGGAACAGCCGGCGGCGGAGCCCCTGGTGCTGCAAACGCCGAAAGGTCTGCCCCTCAAGGTCTGGCTGACCACGGCGGCAACCTTTGGCGCAATCCTCGTGCAGGCCACCGGCAGCGCCTCGCATTTGGCACTTCTCGCTGAGCGCGCGGCGATGCTCGGCCTGGAGCTCACCGACCGGGCCCTCCTCCGCCGTGAGGAGCCGGTTCCCGCTCCGGAGGAAACCGATCTGTACCGGGCGCTCGGCCTGGCGGACATTCCTGCCGAGCTTCGCGAAGGGCTGGACGAGGTCGAGCGCGCGGCGGCTGGTCCGCTGTCCTGGCTAGTCGAGCGCACCGACCTGCGCGGCCTGGTCCACTGCCATTCCACTTGGTCCGACGGGACCGTCGGCATCGCCGAGCTGGCACAGGCAGCCGGTGCCGCGGGTTATGAATACCTGGGACTCTCCGATCACAGCCAGGCGGCGGCCTACGCGGGCGGGCTCCGGCTCGAGGATCTCGAGCGCCAATGGGAGGAGATCGCCCAGGTCAACGCGAGCGGCCAGGGAGCTCGCGTGTTACGCGGCATCGAAGCCGACATCCTGGGTGACGGCCGGCTCGACTACGATGACGAAACGCTGGCCCGGTTCGACTTCGTGATCGGCTCGATTCACAGCAGGCTGGGACTCGGCCAGGCCGAGATGACCAACCGAGTCTTGCGCGCGCTCGACCATCCGGCGCTTACCATGCTCGGACACCCAACCGGCCGGTTGCTGCTGGCCCGCGAGCCGTTCGCGCTCGACTTCGATGCCATCAGTGCCCGCGCGGCGGAACGAGGGGTGGCGCTGGAGATCAACGGCGACCCCCATCGGCTCGACCTCGACTGGCGCCTGGTGCGACGGGCCCGTGAGCTGGGGGTTACCATCGTGATCGGATCGGACGCGCATGGACTCGCGGATTTCGAGAACGTAGAGTACGCTTGCTGGATGGCGCGCAAGGCGGGCCTCACCGCCGCCGAGGTCCTCAACTCGAAGAGTGCCGATGCATTCCTGGCATTTGCCCGGAGTAAGCGCGGATGAGTCCCAACCAGTCCCGGACCCCTCGCCGGACCAAGCCAGGCCCGAAGCCGCGGGTTAGGCCCGACGGGAAGAAAGCTGCCCGCTTCCGGCGGGAGACCAAGGTGGATCTTCGCCGCCGGGCGGCGCGAATCTTCAAACTGCTACACCAGGAGTACCCCGACGCGCATTGCGAGCTGAACTTCCGGACCCCCTACGAGCTGCTGGTTGCCACGATCCTCTCGGCCCAGTGTACCGATGCGCGCGTGAACATGGTCACTCCCGCCTTCTTCCGGCGGTTCCCCACGGCTCGGGCCCTGGCCAAGGCCGACCCCGCCGAGGTGGAAGCGCTGATTCGCTCTACCGGCTTCTATCGCAACAAGACCAGGAGCCTCCTCGGCATGGCCGAGGCACTGGTGGAGCGACCTGGCGGGGAGGTGCCCCGCGAAATGGAAGCCCTGCGCGAACTGCCGGGAGTCGGCCGCAAGACCGCGAACGTCGTCCTCGGCAATGCCTACGGGATCAACGAAGGGGTGACCGTCGATACCCATGTCACCCGGCTGGCCGGACGGCTCGGCCTAACCCGCAATACCAAGCCGGAGCAGATCGAGGTCGACCTGATGACGCTGTTTCCCCGGGACCAGTGGACTCTGCTGGCGCACCTGCTGATCTGGCACGGGCGGCGCGTGTGCTACGCCCGGCTCCCTGCGTGCGACCGCTGCGTGGTAAGCGAGCTCTGCCCCTCGGCGCGGCTGCCGTCCGCTGGGAAGTAGTGGTTCATTCCCAGAACTCAGGGTAGTGGGCCGACCCACTACCCCGATCAGAACTGACTTGACGCCCCCCCCCGAGCATTACCATTGCTATTCCCTCCCTCTTGGTGGCGCTCATGTCCCGATCTCGCTCGAGAGGTCTTGCACTGGTGGCTCTTGTAGCCATGCTGGCCTGCGCCGACGACGTAACGGAAACCAAGAAGCCCGAGAGCCCCCTGCTTTCAGTTTCTGCTGAAAGTCTTCGAGACGTACCTGAACTCAAGCTCGATGTCCTGCCAGAACCACGACCTTGGGAGCTCAGTGATTCTGCGCTTAAAGCTGCACTTCAAGCTGTTGGGGGTCGCGCCTTCATCGGTCTGAAGAGTCCCGACGGCCGCAACATCGCGGCTACCTTGCGTACAGAGAGCGTCCCTTTCCGACGTTCTCCGGTGACGCGGGGCATCCGAGCCGGGACATCGAGCGCTCAATTGGCTAGTGCGATTGCATCAGTTGAGAGTGAGGGAGCCAGAATCACCAGATACTTCGACGCGCTTGGGATGGTGATGGCGACCATAGATCCTGGACTTGGGCCGAGGCTTCGGAGAAACCCGTACGTCGATTTTGTCGAACCGATCGACAGGAGTGATAAGCTCGTGGCCGTTGAGTCCGGGAGGAAAGGAGGGAAACGGGCTTTATCCTTTCGCAACTCATTACTCACGGACTTCATCCCCGACAATATCGACACAGTACGGGCTCCGCTTGCTTGGCCGTACTCGACTGGCTACGGCTCCCGAATGCTAATTATTGATACGGGACATGAGAGAGGTCACCCGGATCTTCCACTTGTGCCCGTCGCAAACTGTAGTCTGGGAAGGTACAATGCCTGCATTGACCCCGGGCCCGTATTCCATGGCACGTTGGTATCCGGAATGGCATTGCCGCCCCAGAATGGGCTCGGCGTCGTCGGAGTTGCTCCCGGAGTGAGCGGAGGGGACGTCTTCTATTGGGGAGCGTGTGATGGCAACGGCGACTGCGACGGAGGGGAAATCGTTAACGCCTTGAATTGGTCAGTGAATAATCTGGGGCCGAAAGGAGTCATAAACTCCAGCATTAGAGGATCATGTAGCATAGGTAAAGCAATGGCCGTCTCGGCAGCCTATAATGCAGGGCACGTGATCGTGGCAGGGGTTGGTAACGATGGCGAGAATAGTGATGCATGCATCGCGGCCTATTCCGAGGTTATTGCAGTAGCTGGTATCAAGCGCGATAGGACCTTTGCCAATCCTGCTCCAGTGCCAGAGTGCAGCCCTATAGGTGGCTCAAATTGGGGCGATCATGTTGATGTTGTAGCACCTTATTGGGCACAGTCGACGACAATACCTCCTTCGACTTATGGTCCGCATTGCGGGACTTCCTTGGCCAGCCCGACGGTAGCAGGTGTTGCCTTGCTGGTGCGCGCTCGCTATCCGACTTGGGCAAATTGGCAGGTCCGTCAACGCATTTTTGAAACGGCTGAGCCCCTTGGCCCTCCCGGATGGGACGATCACTTTGGCTGGGGACTAGTTCGGGCCCACCTTGCTGTTGCATTCGATCCGCCCGCTCTAACCCCAAGCGTCGTTAACAATAGGGCCAAACTCACCTGGCAGCCTATTCCCTTCGCAGTCAGGTATGACGTGTATTATTCCATCACGCCGACAGCTTGTCCGGTGTGGGAGCTGTTGACAACAACGACCGGAACCACCATCACAGTAAATGCTCCTACAGTCTCCTCGTACTGGGGAACCGCTCCACCTTACGGACAGGCGGCGCTGAATCTTTATGTAGTAGGAATCGCTGCGGATGGAACCTCGACAAAGTCAAGCAGTGCGTCGTTCTTGACTGTCAGCAGCGACCCGCCCTGCTGATGGGCTGGAACGAGATGAGAGAGCCCGGTGAGCCGAGTCTCTAACGCGGTTTCTTGGAATGCACGTGGGGCGCTTGTTGCATGGGCAGCCGCTATGTCGGGGTGTGGCCTCTTTGGTCCCTCAGAGTATCCACTGGACGTCGAAATCCTTTCGCAGGGACCAGCCACGGCGCCACTTGCACCACCTGTCGTTCAAGTCACTCCAGGACAAATCCTTGTTGAGGTTGAAGAAGGGTTCAATGACCCCGGATATCGAATTCGTGCTGAGGCAAGGGCAGAGGAAAGGGCTGACCAGGCCGCCGTAAATGGCATCCTCATCCAGGTGAAAACACAGAGGCTCGACGGCGACTTTCTCGCGATCCAATGGGAGCGTACATATAGGCTTCGCGTCGGTTCGGTCAGGCCAGGGAGCTATACATTAAGACTTCACTGGCAAAACGACTTTGCACCTCCCGAATTCCGATCCAGGATACTGGTCGACACAACGGTCGTCGTTCCATAGACGAGCGATCCCTTCACGGCTCACCCGCAAACAGGCGTTTCCAGAAAGAGGGAGCCTCGTCTCCCTTGCGGCGCTTCTCCTTGATCTCGACATTGCTCCAGCGCACCTGCCCGGCCAGGCGAATGAGGAGGCCGATGGGCTCGGCCCCCCGGGCAGAACGAGTCGAGTGCGAGGTGCTGCTCCACCGCTCGTCGCATTCGTTCTCTACCTGGGCTCCGGCCGGGACAATCAATTCCAGATTGCCAAGCAGACAATCGAGATGTATTTCGAGCAGGTCGGAGCCGAAGACCGCGTCCCGCAGATCGATGGTAAGATCACCCAAGAGGATTTTGACCTCCAGCCGATACGGAACCGTCCAGGATCCCGTCCGCTTGGATGAGCTGAGTATGGTGCCGATGCGGAGCACCTCGGCAGGCTCGACCGGGGCGGCTACCTGGGACGTCCGCGTGTGGTCCCGCGCCGCCGGAACGATCTCCAGAGGCGAGTTATACTCCCCGCTGGGGACGAGATCGGCGAGGATTGCTTCCAGGGTAGCCCGATTGGGAGCCTGGCGAATCAGGGTGAGCCGCGACTCGAATTGCTCAACGGGCAGGCGATCGCTCACCAGCGCCGCCGAAAGCGCCCGAATCGCCTGCTGCCGGTCTGATTCCAGCGGGTCCATGCGCCAATTGTATCGCCATTGCGAATGACTACCAACCGCTTGCTCGAGTCCGGCTCGGCGTACCTCCGCTCGGCGGCGCACCAGCCGGTGCACTGGTACCCGTGGGGCCCGGAGGCTTTTGCCGAAGCGGCGGCGCTGGGGCGGCCGATCCTGCTCGACATCGGGGCGGTCTGGTGTCACTGGTGCCACGTGATGGACCATGAGTCGTACGAAGACCCCTCGCTCGCCGCGTTTCTCAACGAGCATTTCGTCTGTGTGAAGGTGGACCGCGATGAGCGGCCCGACCTGGATGCCCGCTACCAGCGTGCGGTCCAGGCCGCGGCCCGGCAAGGCGGCTGGCCGCTCACCGGCTTTCTGACTCCCGACGCGGAGCTCTTCTTCGGGGGAACCTATTTCCCGCCGGAGAGCGCGCAGGGGCGTCCCTCGTTCCGCCAGGTGCTCGAGCGGGTCTTGCAGGCGTGGCGCAGCGAGCCTGAGCGGGTTAGGGCCCAGGCCGGCTCGCTGCGCGAGCTGCTCGTGGTCCATCTGGACGAGAGTGCCCCCGGCGAAGCCACCGCGCTCACGCTGCGCGACGCCACCCATCGGATCCTGGCGATGGTGGACCGCGCCCACGGCGGCTTCGGCGGGGCCCCCAAGTTTCCTCACCCCGGGGGCATCCAGTTTCTCCTGCATCGCTGGTGCGAGAATCCGGAGTCCACCACTCGCGCGGTGATCTTCGAGACCCTCGACGGCATGGCCCGCGGAGGCTTTCGCGACCTGGTAGGCGGCGGGTTCCACCGGTACAGCGTGGATGAGCGCTGGATCATTCCGCACTTCGAGAAGCTGAGCTCGGACAATGCCGAGCTCTTGCGAGCGTACCTCGAGGCCGCAGCGGCGTTTGACCGGGAGCCGTGGCGAGAGGTGGCCCGGGAGACGGTGCGCTGGATTCGGGAGGTGCTGGCCGATCCCGAGGGTGGCTTCGCCGCGAGCCAGGATGCCGACGTCGGTCCCGGCGACGACGGCGACTACTTCACCTGGACCCGAGATGAGTTGGCGGCAGTGCTTGCGCCGGCCGACCTCGAGCTGGCGGTAGCCTGGCTGGGCATCGGGACGCTCGGCAGGATGGCCCATGCCCCCGAGCGCAACGTGCTCTTCCGGGCGGCTCCCGCGGAGACCCTCGCAGAACGATTTGGATACCCGCCCCACGAGGTCGCGCAACGCTTGGCCGGGATCATGGGTGCGCTGCGAGCGGCGCGCCGGGCGCGGCCGGCGCCGTTCGTGGATCGGACCCGCTATACCAACTGGAATGCCCTCGTCGCAGGCGCGCTGCTGCGCGCCGGGCCGGCCCTGAGTGATCCCTGGTGCCGGGAGGCGGCGCTGGCGGCGCTCGTGCGGGTTAGGACCGAACAACCGGAATCCGACCGGGTCCGGCATGCACCGGGTGCGCCGGTGGGCTTTCTCGACGATGCGGTGCAGTGCGCGGCGGCGGCGCTCGATGCCTTCGAGACCACCGGGGAGGAGCACTGGCTCGAGTGGGCCCTGCGACTGATGGAGCGACTGTGGCAGGACCATTGGCACCAATCGGGCGGGGGCTTCTTTGATACTCCTCAGGGCGCTGCCGGCGAAGGCTTGCTGGCCGCGCGGGTGAAGCCGATCCAGGACAGCCCCAATGCCTCGCCGAACGGCGCAGCCGGTGTTGTGCTGGCGCGGCTGTTCGAGCATACCCGAGATGAGCGGTGGCGAGAGCGGCACCGCCGCCAGGTCGCGGCGTTCGCCGCCGCAGCCTCTGAGCTTGCGCTCTTTGCCTCGGCGCATCTCTTGGCTACCGATTGGTTGGTGCATCCCGCGACGCACCTCCTGATCACCGGCCCCGCGGACCACCCGGTAGCGCAAGCGCTCCACGAGCGGGCGCTTGCGGCGTTGGTGCCTCGGAAGGTTGTCGTGCGGCTCTCTCCGGGAGTCGATGTGGCGCGATTGGCGCCGCCGCTCGCTGCCCTCGCGCCGGCCACGGCAACCGTCCGGGCGATCGCCTGTATGGGTGACCGCTGCCTGGCACCGGTGAGCACGCCGGCGGAATGGACTGCCGTACTGCGCTCGCTCCAGACCGGCGGGGCCTGACTTCCGATCTGCACCGCAGGTGCGTCGGTTGCCGCCTGTCGGGACGGCGAATACCTTCTGCGCGTTCGCGCTCTCATCAGCGCCGGCCGTTGATTTCCCAGCCGAACGAAAGGATTGCCTTGCCAATCGCCGAGGCAGGATTCGATGCCGCGCCGTTGACTCGGGCCGATCGCTACTTCTCCGAAGTCGCCGGGGTGCGGAGGCTGATCGCGGAGATACCGGGCAGCCGGCCCTCCCCTCGAACCAGGACCCTGGCGTCGGTGGTCATCCAGCGACTCCTGGATCTTCTCCGCGAGGCCAGGAACCGCTATCTCGCCGCGGACAATGGCTTCCTCGTGCTCGACACGATCTATAAACTCGGCCTGGCAGTCGGACGAGCCGACGCGCTGCAGATGCTCGCCGCCCGGCGCCACTTTCATTCTCTGCTCCATGAATCGGTCCGTGATCAGCAGCTTCCTCTCGTTAATTCCTTCCCGCCCCGCCATGTCCAGCTGCTCCTCGGCTGGAGATGAGTCGCGGATGAGTGAAGAAGCGCAAGGGTCGATCGCCGCACCAACCCGCGAACCCGGTTTCGCGAGCGAGCCCTGCCCGGCTCATTCGCGCTCCAACGGTACCCTTCCCGTCGAGCATCCGAGGATTCCCGGGCCACCTCATGGGGCGGCGACCCAGAGCCTCCTCTACGTGCTCACCTGGTCCGGACTGCTGGATCGGGCCGATGCGAGCCTGGGGGACATCTTCCAGGTCCGCATGCTGGTGCCGCGGGAACCCGACGACCACGTACCGTGGCCCGTCGTCGGCGGTAAGGCGGTGATCGTAAGCTCGCCGGAGCTCCTCCGCGAACTCTTCAGCCGGAGCGGGCCCGAGCTCGCCGGGGGAGAAGCTCGCCAGTGGATGGAGTGGTTTGTGGGGCGGGATTCGCTCCTGGTCCTGGACGGCGAGGAGCACCGCCAGGAGCGACGCGCCCTCATGACACTGGTTTCGTCCGAGCGGATCGCCGAAGTGAAATCGGTGACCGAGACGATAACCGGCGAAGTCCTCGCCCGGCTGGGAAGCGCCGGGAATATGCGGCTGGGCCCTTTTCTCCATGATCTGATCGGGGAAATCGCGGTACGCCTGATGTTTGGACGGATCGACGTTTCCACGTCCCGCCGGATCTGGGCCTGCGTGCACGAGGGCTTCGTTTCGCTGGGGTGGACCCCGCCGTTCCTGCTCTTTCCCTGGCTGCGGAAGGACCTGGGGCGCTGGAGTCCGGGAGGACGGGCGGTTCGGGCCCTCACGGAGTTCCGAGCCCTCCTGGCCGAGGAAGTTCGCCTAACCCGGCAGGGAAGGCGCCCCGGGGAGACCTGGCTGGCCCGGGTGCTGGCGTTGGAGGCGGAGGCTTGGGGCGATACCCCCACGGTGAGCCGACGGGCCGCCCGGGTCTTTACGATCCTGGCGGGCATCGAGACCGTCGCCGCGGTGCTGCGGTGGACCTTCTACCATCTCTTTCGGGAACCCGCCGTGCTGGCACGGGCATGCCAGGAGGCCCGCGCCGGGAATGCCGGTTACGGCGAAGCGGTCTGCCAGGAGGCCGCCCGGCTCCATCCGGCCATCCCCATTCTGGCCCGGCGGGTTAGGCAGTCTACCACGCTCGGGGGCTACCCCCTCGAGCCGCGCACCTATCTGATCGGGGCGATCTATCTGACCCACCGTCGGCCCGACCTCTATCCGGAGCCGCGGCGGTTCCGTCCCGAACGGTTTCTCGAACGCTGGTTCTCCCCGAGCGAGTATCTTCCCTTCGGCGGCGGTATCCGGCGGTGCCTGGGCCACGGCTTCGGGTTACGGCAGGCCGGTCAGGTGTTGAGTGCGATGCTGCGTTCGTTCGATTGGGAAGGAAGGCTGCGACCCCGGCTCCGCATCCTGCGGCGAGCCGTCATCACGTTTCCGTCGGATCCCCTCCAGGTTTCCTGGCGGCGGATCGCTGCTCCGATCATCGAGGGCTCATGAAAACCGCAACCATTGAGACCAGCCGCGGCACGGTTACCGCCGAGCTCTACGACACCGAGGTGCCGAATACCGTGGCGAACTTCGAGAAGCTGGCCAATGCGGAGTTCTATGACGGAACCCGGTTCCATCGCGTGATTCCCGGGTTCATGGCGCAGGGGGGAGATCCGCTCTCCCGGGATCCCGAGAATTCGAGGGTGGGCACCGGAGGCCCGGGCTATACGATCAAGTGCGAAACCCACCTCAACACGCACCGCCATCTCGCGGGGACCCTGTCGATGGCGCATGCCGGAAAGGACACGGGGGGAAGTCAGTTCTTCATCTGTCACGCGCCGCAACCTCACTTGGACCGCAAGCATACGGTCTTCGGACAGGTGACCGGGGGCATGGACGTGGTGCACGCGATTCGGAAGGACGATCTGATCCATTCGATTCGGGTGACCTGAGGTGCAGGTCGATTTCGCCGTCCTGGCCGACTATGCCCTGATCGACCAGCATGGCAAGCTGTCGGTCCTGGGCATCTTCCAGCATGTGTGGGTCGCGTCGTTTCCGGCGGTCCACCCGCGCACCCATCTGGTGTTGCGGGTTAGGGGAAAACGGACCGAGATCGGCCAGCATCCGATCCGGATCCGCTTCGTGGACGATACCGGCACCGAGCTCATGGGGGGCGAGGGGACCGTCCAGTTCGGCGAGCCCCCGGCCGGCGTCACCGAGATCGAAGCGGGCGCGGTGCTGGTCTTCGATGTGCCGCTGCCGCATCCGGGCACCTATGGGTTCGAGATCTCGATGGATGGAGGGGAGGCGGTGCGGGTGCCCTTATCGGCCTCTCAATTGCCCGTGGACAGTGGAGGCATGCAACACTGAGAGGGCAGGGAGCTATCAGCTATCAGCTATCAGCTTTCCTCATCACGGCGGAGACGATTCGCTAGTCCGGCGAGCATACGTCTTACCTCTTCGGCTTGGCGCCGGACCTGCGTAGCGGCCGCCGCCTCCAGGTATCCCTCGTCGGTTGCCGCAACCAGCTGGGACTGTAGCTCGGAGACCGAGCCCAGGGCAATCGAGACGAATCTGCGGAGTTCCCCGTCTCGGTTTCTTCCACAGCCTTCAGCGAGATTGGACATTACGGAGACACAGGCCCCACGTAACTGGGCCTTGAGGCCGTAACGCTCTTCCGGTGGGAATGACTCCGTAAGCCGGTAGATGGATCGCCGAAGAAGCCGAGCTTTTTGCCAAACCGTGAGCCGACGGTAGTCTCCCATGCAATGATACTGGACCGTGGCGGCTGCGGGACATAACGGTTCTAACGCAAGCCGGTGCCAAAAGTTGCGAGAAAGCACCGGTGCCATACCTTCGGAGCTGATAGCTGATAGCTGATAGCTGATAGCTGATAGCTGATAGCTGATAGCTGATAGCTGATAGCTGATAGCTGATAGCTGATAGCTGATAGCTGATAGCTGATAGCTGATAGCTGATAGCTG
>JBQTHV010000112.1:0-5916 GCA_052389555.1 Gemmatimonadales bacterium
CCTAACTTGTATTTCGGTGGCTCCGAGTTCGGCGACCCGTCTTCTCCGGGCTCGCCCCCGCAGCCTTACCCGTCAGAATATCAGATTAGGCTGCGAGGAATACCACCCCGCCCCCATCTCCCCTCCCCCCCGTCCGGCAGGAAATCCGCCGGGCTCTGCACCCCCAGCCCACCTCGGTTGAGGACGTGGGTGTAGATCATTGTGGTCGCCACGTCCCGATGGCCCAGCAACTCCTGAACCGTGCGGATGTCATAGCCGGCCTCGAGCAGGTGCGTCGCAAAGGAGTGCCGAAGCGTGTGACAGCTCGCCCGCTTCCCCAGCGCCGCCGCCCGAACCGCCGCCGCCATCGCCCGCTGCATCGCGGTGGGATGGAGATGGTGCCGGCGGAGGATCCCCGTCCCTCGCTCCCGATACAACCGGCTCGCCGGAAAGACCCACTGCCACCCCCACTCCGTCTCGGCCCTCGGGTACTTGCGCGCAAGCGCACCGGGAAGAGCAACTCGCCCGGCTCCCGACCGCAAGTCCTTCTCATGCAACACCCGGACTCCCTCAAGGTGCGCGGCCAGAGGGCTGCGAACCCGCTCGGGCAACATGGTCACCCGATCCTGGTTGCCCTTACCGCGCCGCACCACGATCTCGCCCCGGGCGAAGTCCACATCCTTGACCCGGACCATCACCGCCTCGAGCAACCGGAGACCGGCCCCATAGAGCAGCATGCCCACGAGCTGATACGCCCCTTCCAGCTCCTCCAGCACCCGGTGCACTTCGCCCCGGCTTAATACGACCGGAAGGCGCCTCGGCATCCGGGACTTCTGGAGCGCACCCAGCGATCCCAGCGGCCGTCGCAATACCTCGCGATAGAGAAAGAGGAGCGCGCTGAGCGCCTGCTGCTGGGTCGGGGCCGCCACTCGCCGCTCGACCGCGAGATGCGTGAGGTATGCAGCCACCTCCGGTTCACCCAGGCGGACGGGATGCTGGAGCCGATGGAACCGAACGAACTTCCGTACCCAGGCGAGATAGGCTGCGATGGTTCGCGGGCTGTAGTGAGCCGCGCGCATCGCCAGGCGCAACTGGGGCAACAACTTGGGTGCCGCAGTCGAAGTAGCGCGCTGGTCAGTCATATGCCGGATATCCCTGCAGAAAGCCGAACCCCATCATATCGGAGCGAAGCAGCCCAGCACCAACCTAAAAAACGCGAGACGGCCGGAGCGGGTGGAATGACGGGGAGAGACCAGCAACGCGAGAGGCCTGAGCAGGCGGAGCAAGGCGGAAGGACCGCGCGGAGGCGCGACTGAGATTCTCGGAGTACTCGGAGGGCTGCCGGTAATAGTCGGCGCCCGATTCGACGAACTGGTCCCACGCCGCGGCCCCGGCGTTCCAGGCCGCCGCCACTTCGGTGTCAGTGAAGTCGCGGCCCGCAGTCATAACGCGCGGTAGGAGCTGAGGGGTGAGAAGTGAGCAGTGAGCAGTGAGAGGTATTACCGGTGCACCGTGAACGTATGCTGCGATGGATCGATCAGCGCGAACGTTTCGGTGTGCGCTACCTGGTCCGCCCGCACGACGTAGCTGGTCGCCAGGGAGACATCGGGCACCCGAATCCGAAGCAGGTCGCCGGTCGTGAATGTCCCGATCACAACCACCCGCGTGGTGGTCGGGAACGGCTTGGAGAACGAGACCGCCTGACTCCCGACCGCGGTGACGTTCTCGACCATGCCGCCGCTGATGGTGAGCATCATCGCCCCCGCATCCGAACTGCCGGCGTGGTACGTCACCAGAAGGTCGCCCGCATTGCTCGGCTCGCCGCCGTTACCGCAGGCGGCCGCCAGAGGTAACCCGCAGAGCAGAATGGCCGCGAGACGGAACGGCAGGACGGCACGATGGCCGGACCGCTGGACGGCCGGATGGCTCGGCGGCTCGGCGACTCGGCGACGCGAGCGGGTTAGGACGGCAAGCAGGCGGGCTACGCTCATCGCGAACCCTGGTGGTTCTGGGAGGAAAGCGTGCGCCGCTGGGCGGACGGCAAGGGCGCCGTGGTCAGGCTCTCGTCAGTCGAGGAAGGCGGGCGGCCCGGCGAGCGCGAATCGGCTGGCGCGTGCTGGACTGCGGCAGCCCCGGCCACCGCCTCGGCGGCCAGACCATCCCGGCGGGAGAGCGCTAGCAAGTCTCCCACATCGTAGATCCCGTTCCGATTGCCGAGCTCGTCCAGGTACACTTTCTGGTCCAGCGTGAGCGGCTGGGTGCCCAGGAGTCCCTGGATGGCCTGCTGCAATGCGACCGCCACGGTCCCGATGAACCGGGCCTCGATGTCGTAGCCCTTCTGCATCGTGAGCGTGAGCGTGGGGCTGGTCGTCACCGTGTCGCCTCGCCAGCCCGCGAAGACCAGCCCGTTCCCCGCGGAGGCGGTGAGGCTCACCTGAGTTCCTTCGTTCAGGAACACGCCCTGCGCGAGATCGCCCGCGGCGCTCGAGGTCACCGTGCCGCTCCCGGTCGTGACCAGGAGCAGCCGGTGCTCGATCGCGAAGCTCGCCCGCACCGTGTCAGGCTGTTGCGGGTTAGACACCAGGGTCTGCTCCCGCGCGCCACCATTGCTCCAAGCCAGGAATTGAGTCCTGGTCTTCCCTCCCGCGAGCAGCTGGGTCTCATCCGCGGCAAGCTGGACCTGATCGCCGCCAGGAATCACCTCTTCGTAGCGGGTCCAGTTTTGCCCGTTCACCCGGATAATCGCTCCGCCCTGCGCCTCGATGAGCGAGGGCTCTCGCCGGGTGAACCGGAAGCTCATCAACCCGTTGCCGAGCTGGGCGATCTGGTCGATGACGAAGCCGAGGTAGTTGCCGAGGTTCCCCCGCGCACCGGGTGATCCCAGCATGGTGAGCTTGGGATTGTTGGTGGAGCCGGGATAGGAATCGCCCCGATCGCCGCGGTTGGTGGAGCCCGGCGTGCGCAGCTGATTCAATCCATCCGCCTGGAACAGGGCGACGCCATGGACCGGCCCCACATTGACGCCGTTGCCGCTGAGGCCGCCGTTGATCTTGGCCTGGTTGATGAGCCAGAGCAGCAGCCCGGGCGACTTCGCGCAGAAGCCAAGCGAGCGGCCGTTCATTTGCACTGGGCACTCGGACGAGAGCGACGGATTCATCTGCGCGGTGTCGCTCCGCACCGCCTGGCGGTTCTCCGCCAGCAGGAACTCGTCGGGGTTGCTGGTCCGGGCGTAGAAGATGGTATCGGTCAGGATTCGCGGGCCGACAGTGACGGTGCGGTTCCCCCCCAGGGTATCGACCGTGGCCCAACCGAGCACCAGCAGCGACCAGGCATCATACGAAGAAGGGCTGTATGGTCGGGCATAGTTCCCCGAGCCCATGAGTCCCCAGCCTCCGATTCCCTGGGTCCCGCCGCTGGTATCGTACAGATCGGGAAGCCCGAAGGCGTGGCCGGTCTCGTGGGCCACGGTGCCGATCCCCATAATGGCGCTGCCGTCGCAGGAGGTGATCCCACCCAGCTGCGACTGGATGGTGTAGTCGTTGACCTTGAGGTACTCGCCGGGAATGGCCTGGCCCGCAGCATTGCGGCGGGGCGTGCGGGTTAGGTACACGCCGCTCGCGACCGAGGGCGGCCGCACCGCGGCGTTCATCGAGCTCACCCAGCCCGAGATGATGAAGCGATGGCTCCAGATCCCCGTCGGCGGCGGATCATTGCGGATGCACTCCCCGCCCACCTCGGGCTGGAGGAAAGTGACGAAATCCACGGTGCCATCGTCGTCGCCGCTGTTGGGCTGCCCGTCCGGCCCGTCGTTGTCGAACTGGGACCAGATGGTGTCGCCGCCCGGTCCGTTGTTGATCGAGTCCAGCGCGGCGATCATCATCAGGGCCATCCGGTTGGCCGGCCGGGATGGGCAGCTGGTCTGTCCGAAAATGGTGAACCCCTTGCACCCGTCGGTGTAATAGGCCGCGTTGGAATCCATCCGCACCGGCGGCAGCACCACCCCGTCCATGGTGATGCGGTTCTGCGAGAGCTCTTCGTAATACGAGGTGATCGAGTACGGACGGTCGCCGAAGTTACCGCAGGTCCACGGTTGCCGGCTGAAGAGCAGGCACTGGAACGCGCTCACCGGATACAGCGGAGTGCCCGCCACCGCGATGTCGCGATAGTTGATTGCGATGACCGGAAGATGGAACGCGCCGACCACCGCGGTGGTGGGAAGGGCACCCATCACAAAGGTGATCGGACGACCCCCCCCTCCCGGGCCGGCCCCGCGCACCGCGTTGAGCGAGCGAAGATCACCCCGGCGCAGGAGCTCGAGCCGCTCGGTGCGCACCCGCTCGGCGCGGCGGCGCCAGCCTGCCGTGGGACTCCAGTCGAGCGGCTCGAGGACAAGGGGAGCGCCGCTCCGCTGTTGGGCGCGGGCTACCGGCGGAACCACCACTATCGCGCCGGCGGCCAGCGCGAGAATCGGGAAGATGCGGCGCATCGTGGATCGCGGAGTAAGTTAATTGGTGCCAAAGGCCCCTTGCAGGGGCTGGTCTCGTGCCAGAACCGGACCCGCGCTTGTCCGGTATCCCCTGTCGGGTTAGTTTAACCCGTTCTCCTGCTTGGGGATGGACGGAGCCGCGGTCCCAACCCCCGCTCTCGCGAGGATTCGTGCCGACGAAGGCTGTCCAGACCGACATCGCCCTGTTCGAAAAGTGTCGGCTGTATACCCGCGCCGACGAAGTAAAGGCCGCGGGGCTCTATCCCTACTTCCGGCCGATCTCCGAATCGGAAGACACTGTGGTAATCATCGAGGGCCAGCGCCGCATCATGCTGGGCTCCAACAATTACCTGGGCCTCACGCACCATCCCAAGGTCATCGAAGCGGCGCGTGACGCGCTAGAGCGCTACGGCTCGGGGTGCACCGGCAGCCGCTTCCTGAACGGCACCCTCGATCTCCATCTCCAGCTGGAGGCCGCGCTCGCGGAATTCGTCGGGAAGGAAGACTGCATCGTCTTCTCGACCGGCTACAACGCGAACGTCGGATTGATCTCCGGCCTGGTCGGCCGGAAAGATGTCGTCTTCCTCGACAAGCTGGACCACGCCTCGATCGTCGATGGGGCGAAGATGTCGGAGGGGCAGACCATCCGGTTCAACCACGGCGACCTGGCCGCGCTCGACCGGAAGCTGGCTGAGCAGAACGACGCCGGGAAGCTCGTGATCGTCGATGGAGTCTTTTCCATGGAGGGCGACATCGCCGACGTACCCGGGCTGCTCAAGGTGTGCCGCAAGCACGGGGCTGCGTTCGCCATCGACGATGCCCACTCCATCGGCGTATTAGGCCCCCGCGGAGACGGAACCGCGGCCCACTTCGGCCTGTCCGACGAGGTGGATGTCATCGCCGGCACCTTCTCCAAGTCGCTCGCCTCGATCGGCGGGTTCATCGCCGCCTCGCACTCGATCATCAACTTCCTCCGCCACCACAGCCGGGCCCTGATCTTCACCGCCTCGCTCCCTCCGGCCAACACCGCCGGCGTGCTGGCGGCCCTTCAGATCATCCAGCAGGACCCCGAGCGGCGGGAGCAGCTCTGGACTAACACGCGACGCCTGCTGGAGGGATTCCGCGCGCTAGGATTCGACACCGGCCCCTCCGAGACCCCGATCGTGCCGATCCTGATCGGCCCATTCGAGCATACCCTGCTCATGTGGCGGAAGGTGTTCGATGCGGGTGTCTTCACCAATCCGGTGGTGCCGCCCGCGGTGCCGCCGTCGCAGTGCCGGCTCCGCACCAGCGTGATGGCAACCCACACGGCGGACCAGATCGACTTCAGCATCGAGGTGATCGGGAAGATCGGTAAGGAGATGGGAGTCATCTGAAGGCGGCAGGACGGCAGGACGGCCGGACGGCAGGATCGTGCTGAGCATTCGTCCGGTTCGTTCGGGCCGGGATCT
>JBQTHV010000113.1:0-40724 GCA_052389555.1 Gemmatimonadales bacterium
AGCAGCGCGGGCGTGTTGGGAGTGATCGAATCGATCATGGCCCGGTGGGGACTGAAGCCTGGCCGGGCCGGCTGGCCCACGGGGCGGGCACCGGTCGAGCCCTGGGCCCAGGCCTCATAGGCACCCCAGTCTCCTCCAGTCAGCCAGGCTCCGGCCGGCATCCGGTCCCGCGCTTCTCTAACCCGCCGAACCAGCCCCATGGGGTCGGCCACATCGAGCAGGTTGACGCCCAGGAGCAGCGCCCCCGCCTGGCCAAAGTGAGTGTGGTTGTCGATGAAGCCAGGTGTGACAAACCGGCCGGTGAGGTCAACGACTCGGGTTCCCGGCCCGCGAAGGCGCTCGACTTCCGCCCGCGACCCTACTACTGCAATTCGATCTCCGGTGATCGCGACCGCCTCGGCGCGAGGCCGAGTGGAGTCGCCGGTCCAGATTCGCGCGTTGAGCAGGATAACATCCGCGCTCTGAGTCGAGAAGCCGGTGCAAAGGGGAGCGAGGAGTAGAACGAGGAAGGCCGCGGCAGATCTCATAGGCATCAACATAGCTATCTTCAGAGCGGGACCGGGGAACCCTCAGGGCCTCACGTCCCCGCCGCCCTCCAGAGTACAGTGTTTGATTCGGCCATAGCGCGGCATACGATTTGCCCCTGCTCGTCGGCGACGGTACGTTTTGCAGGGTGGTGGCCGAACCGCCGGCCCCTTGCCGAGGTCGTATGATCCGGCTTCAAACGCTCGGCCTCCTCGACTTGAGGAGATCCGAGGGCCGCGAGCTACACGCTGTCTTGGCGCAACCCAGGCGCCTTGCGCTCCTCGCCTACCTTTCCATCGCCCACCCGCATGGGTTTCACCGACGCGACTCCATCCTCTGCCTCTTTTGGCCCGAACGCAATGCGGAGGGGGCCCGCGCTGCGCTCAACCGGTCTCTGTATTTCCTTCGCCGCGAATTGGGTGACGGCGTCGTTCTGAGCCGGGGTGATGAGGAGGTTGGCATCGATCGGGGGCTTACCTGGTGTGACGCCGTGGCGTTCCGGGACGCCATGGCTGAACGCAGGTACCGCGAGGCTCTTGAGTTGTACCACGGCGAGTTGCTGCCGGGGTTCTACATCTCGGAGGCTCCCGCCTTCGAGCGATGGCTCGAAGGTGAGCGGGCCCGCTACCGCGATGCTGCCTCAGAGGCCGCCTGGGCCCTGGCCGAGCTCGAAGAGGCGGCGGGAGACCGCACGGCCGCGGCCCATTGGGCTCGGCGAGGGATGGAGCTAGCCCCGCTTTGTGAGGTGGCCTTTCGCCGCCTGGTTGGGTTGCTCACTCGCTCCGGCGACCGGGCCGGAGCACTCCAAGCGTACGCCAAGTTCACCGAGGATCTTCGGCATGAGCTGGATGTGGCGCCGGCGCCGGAAACCCAATTCCTTCTCGAGGCGATCCGAGCCAAGCAGGCGCAGGCGACCCCGGGCGGTTCAACCGGCGGGCCGCCCCCTAACCCGCGTCCCAACGACGCCGGTTCGCTCTCCCCCTCCACCTTGCAACCCGAGGCCGCCCCTCCACCGGCCCGGCCACAAAGACTACGCCGCCCCAGACAGCTCAGGGCCAGTGCGGTGGTCGTTCTCTCGACTCTCGGAGTTTCGCTCCTGCCAGCCAGGATGGAGCCGATCAATCCGGTCAGAGTGGACGTCGCCCCCCTGCGGAATGGTCCCGGCGACCGTTTTCTTGACCGGCTCGGACGGCTTGCTGCACAACGCCTGATCGAGGTCATCAATCAGGCAGGACTCGTCCAGCGGGTGGGCCTGCTCAAGAGGACGGCCGGAAGCCGGGCCGGGACGGTAATAAACAGCGCGGTAAGCCGGGAGGACGGCCGGCTCGTACTTCGGGTATGGGTCACCGACGTGCGGAGGGGAGCGAACGCCTGGGCGATCAACCCCGTCGCCGCGCCGAGCGGTTCCGTGGACCAGGCGGTCGCAAGCGTTCGCTCGCGGCTCCTCGGCGCCATCGCCGTCCTCCGAAATCCCTCCCAGGCATCCTTGCTTCCTGTCGCGAGCCCACCGCCCGTTTTTGATGCCTATCAGGAGTTCGAGGAAGGCCTCAAGCTCCACGCGCAAGGATGGATCGCCAGGGCCATCCTCCATTATCGCTGGGCAATGGCAATAGACAGCACGTTCACCTGGCCCCTGGTGTACGGGGCGATGCGCAGCCTGTATTCGCCAGTGGCCGACTTGACGCCGCAAGTGGACTCCATGCTGAACACCCTGACCCCGCTACGCGATCGACTCGCCCCGATCCAGCGGCACCTGGTGAACCACCTGCTCGCTGTCAGAGCCGAAGATTGGGAAGCTTCCTATCGCTCGATCCGCGCAGCTGCGGAGCTGGCGCCCGACGCCTACAGTCTGATGCTCGCCAGCCAGGCCAACCACCTGAACCGGCCCCGGGAAGCGGTTGCAACGCTCACCCGACTGAGAATGGATAGCCTCTACCGCGACAACATCGGCGGGTATTGGTACGTGCTCACCGGCACTTTGCATCACCTGGGCGAGCATCGCGCCGAGCTGCAGCAGGCGCGTCGTGCCCGTCACTATCGGCCCGCGAGCATCCAGGCGCTGTTTCAGGAAATCCGGGCGCTCGCGGCTCTGGGCCGGCTCGCCGCCGTGCGGGTCCGCCTCGATACCCTGCTCATACTTCCTCGGGAAGGCTGGTTTACCCAAGGAGCCGCCATCACCATGGTGGCAGCTGAGCTCCGGGCGCACGACTTGAAGGAGGCCGCATCGAACGCCTACCAGCTCGCTCTCGCCTGGTACCGGTCGCGCCCGGCGGAAGAACGCGCCTCTCAGGAATGGCGCGAGTTGGTGGGAGAGCTCTTGTACGCCGCCCAACAGTGGACCGACGCCGACACGCTGTTCCAGGCATTGGCACGGGAATACCAAACTAGCGTCGGCTACCCGGACAACGTGGCTTACCTTGGTCGAATTGGGATGATCGCGGCGCGACTTGGCGATGTCTCCCTCGCCGGAACCATGGCCGCCAGACTCAAAGTCATGGATCGGGCCCAGCCGATTCCCGGACAGGAGGCCATCGTCTTCCGTGCCCGGATTGCGGCCCTGCTGGGCCAACAGGAGGAAAGCCTGCGTCTCCTAGTGGAGGCGTACGGCCCGACTGGCACCCTGGAACTCCACCACGACATCGATTTCGCGAGCCTGATCAGCTACCCCCCCTTCCAGGAGTTTCTGCGGCCCAAGGGATGAGTTTGGGCCGGTGCGGACAATAATGGCATGGCCCAGGTCACTCTCCGGGGAGTTCTGGGGGAGCGGCTCTGTTCAGCTTGACTCCAGTGGGACCGACATCCCGCTGTTGAGATTGAGCCTAACTGAACGGAGGTGACCATGTACCGGCTTTCCCCTGTTGTTGCGGCCAGCGCGATCCTTCTGGCATGTGCCAGCGAAAAGGTGGCGGCTCCCACCACACCACCACTACCACTACCGACCTTCGCGCTGTCGGGAGTAGTCCAGGACGAGGCTGGACTACCGTTGTCCGATGTCGCCGTCGAGTTGTTCATCGTGTCCAGCCAGGCCACGATCTCCACCGTCTCCGACCCCGATGGCACCTTCAGGTTTTCCGGGATCCGAGGTTGGGTAAAACTCCGGCTGTCGAAGAATGGATTCATCCCGCGCTTCTGGGACCTGGTAGTTGCCAGTGATCTCATCTGGCAGGTCATTCTGCAGCGACCCGAAACACCACCCCCAGCTTCGGACAGCATTGTACTGGGTGCGACAATTCGCTCGACGGTTGACGCGGCGGCACCGCCCTGCGATCCCATTGGCTGGGATGCTCTTGCCCCGTGTCGCCGGTTCTGGTTCACCGCCCCGAGCTCCGGCAGGCTGGCCATCACAATCAAGTGGAGCGGTCAACCGGACCTCGATGCGACCATGGTTGTGGCCGGCGACTACATCGCCACCTCCAGGGACGTCGGCCCGGGAGAGATCGCGCTGGGCGCAGACGTCGCCGCGGGGGGTACCTACGAGATCAGGGTGAGTGCCTACTACGGCGGTCAGACTTTCGACTTGAAAGCGGAACTGATCTCTGAGTAGCAGGTGCCGGGAGGAGGTGAGAGATTAGGAGGTGAGGGTTACTGATTCTCCCTCACCTCTCACCCCTTGCCTTGCCTACTTCTTCCATCACTCGGAGCAGATTCCCGCTCCACAGTTTCTCGATCTGCTCCTCGGTGTAACCGCGCCGCACCAGCTCCAGGGTGACGTTGAAGGTCTCACTCGCGTCCCGCCATCCTTCCACCCCACCGCCACCATCGAAGTCAGAGCTGATACCCACGTGATCGATGCCGATGAGCCGCACGGCATAGTCGATATGATCGACGAAATCTCTCACCATCGCTCGAGGGCCCGGATGTTTCTGGTTGATCTCGGCCATTCGCCGCTGGTATTCGGCTCGTCGCTCTTCAGATAACGATTGCAGCCCGCCACCGACCACCTGATTCAGCCCGAACTCCTGGCGCAACGCGGCAATCGCCTGCGCCCGCTCGGGTGACTCGGGTGGACACTTGACGTAGCCGCTGAAGGCGACGAGCTGCACTACGCCCCCGTTCTTTTTGAGGCCGAGGAGCTGCTCGTCATCCAGGTTCCGGGAGTGGTCGCAGAGCGCCCGCACCGCCGAATGCGACGCGATGATCGGAGCCTTGCTGAGCTCCAGCGTCTGCATCATGGATTGCTTCGACGGATGCGAGATATCTACCATCATGCCAAGGCGATTCATCTCGGCGATCACCTGCCGGCCGAGCGAGCTCAGCCCATTGTGCTCCCACCCGCCGTCCCGTTCCCCGGTATTCGAGTCGGAGAGCTGGCTGTGCCCGTTGTGGGCCAGCGACATATACCGGGCGCCCAGGTCGTAGAACTTCCTGACGTTGGTGATGTCGGTGCCGACGGGATACCCGTTCTCGACCCCGATCAAGGCGACCTTCCGCCCGCTCGCGTAGATTCGCCTGGCTTCGGCCGCGCTCGTGGCGAGGCCGATTCGATCGGGAGCGATTTCCTTGGTGAGGCGGTGGATCGCCGCGAACTTCTCGATCGCGGCCCCATGGGCACGGGCGTAGCCTTCGGGAGTGAAATCCGGCCGCTGCCCCACATAGACGATGAAGAAGACCGCGTCCAACCCGCCTTCTTCCATCTTGGGGAGGTTGACCTGGGTTTGGAGCCGCTGCGCGTAGTTGCGCTCGGCGGTGCAATTGGCCGGGTTGATATCGACGTGCGTGTCGAGGGTGAGGACCCGTTCGTGGATCGCTCGCGCCCGGGCAACGCGGGCAGAGTCGTCCGTCTGCCCCCGAACCGGGCTCGCCACCGGAAGCAGAGCACCAGCAACCGTCAGCAGTCTCCGCATATCACCTTCTCGCTAGAGGCTTCAGCTCAGCAGTAAACCAGATTCTCTTCGAGATAGCCCCGGAAGATCGCCTCGGCCTCCGTCATGCTCTCCACTCGAAACAGCCGCTCGCGAAGCTGCGCTGCACCCGGCAAGCTCTTGGTGTACCACCCTAGGTGCTTTCGGAACTCGATCACGGTCTTCCGCAAATCGCCCTGAAGCCGGAGCGCGAGCTGCGCGTGCTCCAGCGCGACCGCAAACCGTTCCTCCGGTGTCGGCGGCTCCGGAAGGAGATTCCCATCGAGCAACGCACGGCCGTCCCGAAAGATCCAGGGATTGCCGAACGATCCGCGCCCGATCATCACGGCGGCGCAGCCGGTGTGGCGCTGCATCCGCAGAATGTCATGACCGCTCGTCGCATCGCCGTTGCCGATCACTGGAACGGACAGGGCTTCGACCACCCGGGCAATCTCGTCCCAATCAGCCCGTCCGCTGAACATCTGAGTCCGGGTCCGGGCATGGAGCGTGAACCCGCGGGCACCAGCGTCCTGGATCCGCAGCGCGATGCCGACGGGATCGCGAGTCTCCTCGCTCCAGCCGCTGCGGGTCTTCACGGTGACCGGCAGGTGGGTCACGGCGACGACGGCTCTGATGATGCGCTCCACCAGATCCATTTCTCGCAGGCAACCAGAACCGCCGTTCCGCTGCACCACCTTCTTCACCGGGCACCCGAAGTTGATGTCGATGAAGTCGGGCTGGTATTCCTCGGTGACGATCGCCGTCGCGCGAGCCATGGCTTCGGGATCGGCCCCATAGATCTGAACCCCGATTGGCCGCTCGATCTCGGCGAACTCGCATCCCTCGAGCGTCTTGCGGATCCCGCGCCGGATTGCCTCGGCCGAGAGAAACTCGGTCATCAAGATGTCAGCGCCGAACCGCCGGCAAAGCTGCCGGAAGGCGGCCTCCGAGATCCCGGCCATGGGGGCCAGGATCAGCGGGCACGCTCGATCGGGGAGATACGGCAAACGCATCAACGAAAGCTATTTCCGCGAATGGCGTGGAGCAACGCCGCCGAGTTAACTTGTCCCGCCATGCGCCTATCCGACTTCCTCGGCCCGACGTCGATTACCCTCGATCTCAGCTCCTCGACGAAGGACGCCGTGATCGACGAGCTGGTTGGCCTGCTTCATCTCGACGAGCGGACGGGGCAACAACTCGCCCGGCTGCTCAAGCGACGAGAGGTGCTGGGCTCCACGGGCTTTGGGAGAGGGATCGCGATTCCCCACTGCCGGGCCCTTGGGGTGGCGGATCTCCGGATCGGATTCGGGCTGCACCGTGAGGGCATCGACTACGAGGCGGTGGACAGCAAGCCGGTCCATGCCTTCTTCCTGATCGTCGCCCCGCCCAACGAGGTCTCCAATCAGTATCTACCCGTGCTGGGACGCATCGCCCAGTTCGCCCAGAACTCCGACGTCCCCGAGCGGCTCAAGGTGCTCCGCGCACCCGAGGAGTTGTTTGCCCTGCTCGACCAGAAGGGCGTATGAGATGGCCCGGCTATGCCTGATCCATTGGAATCAGGAGGAAGCGGCCGCTCACGCCCGGACCCTGCGCGCGTTAGGGCATACCGTGGCATACGATCAGATTACCGGTCGGGACGTATTCCGCCGGATCCGCGCGAAGCCACCTGACCTCTTCGTGATCTCTCTGGACCGGCTTCCCGGGCAGGGACGAGAGGTGGCCGGGGGGTTGCGGGAATTCAAGACGACGCGGCCGGTCCCGATCCTGTTCGTGGGAGGGACGCCCGACAAGGTGAGCAAGCTCAAACGCACCCTCCCGGGCGCCCACCATACGTCGTGGAAGGGCATCGGAACCCAGATCACCCGGGCGATCTCGAAGCCGCTCAGCCCGAGCGCCATGGAGGACTCGCGCTGGGCCGGCTATTCGGGGACGCCGCTGCCGAGGAAGCTCGGGATCAAGGCCGGGGCCACGGTCGCGCTCGCTAACCCGCCGACCGACTTCGCCGGCACCCTGGGGCCCTTGCCCGACGGGACCCGGCTGCTCGTGAACCCGCGGGGCAAGCGGGATCTCACCGTGTGGTTCGTGCGCTCGCTGAGCGAGCTCAAGCGAGCGATTCCGCGGATGGTCACGGCCGCGCACAACGGCGCGGTGTGGATCGCCTGGCCCAAGAAGACGTCGGTCCGGGCGGCCGATGTGTCGGAGCGGGAAGTGCGCGCGTTAGGGCTCGCCGCGGGACTGGTGGACTACAAGATCTGCGCGATTGATCAGGATTGGTCGGGGTTGTGTTTCGCGCGCCGGAGGAGGCGTTTCAAGGCTTGAACGCCAGCCTCGCCACCATCGGCGTGTACCGGTGCTCGATCTGAGCGTTGTCGAATACCGCCACCCCGAACGCGTACTGCCGGGTTAAATCGTCGAATTGCACGTCGGTCGGATCCCCGGTCACCAGCCGCCGCCGGATCTCCAATACCCAGCTCCCCGAATTCCACAGCCCCTTGGCATCCACGTCGGCACGGGTTCCCGTGGGACCGGTCTTACTCCCATTCGATCGTAGCTGGTGGTTTACTGCTCACGTCATACACGACCCGATTGATCCCCTTGACCTCGTTGGCGATCCGGTTGGAGATCCGCGCCAGAACATCGGGCGGGAACGGATACCAGTCCGCCGTCATCCCGTCCCGGCTGGTCACGGCGCGGAGCGCGACGGCCTGATCGTAGGTGCGGAAATCCCCCTGCACGCCGACCGAGCGAATGGGCAACAGCACCGCGAACGCCTGCCAGATATCGTCGTAGAGACCGGCCGCGCGAATCTCCTCCAGATAAATCGCATCGACCGCTCGCAGCTTGTCGAGCGCTTCCTGGGTGACCTCGCCCAGGATCCGGATGGCTAACCCGGGACCCGGAAACGGATGGCGGCCCACCATCTCCTCCGGCAAGCCGAGCTCCCGCCCCACTTGCCGCACCTCGTCCTTGAACAGCTCGCGCAGCGGCTCGATCAGGGCGAACGGAAGCCGCTCCGGTAGACCGCCCACGTTGTGATGGGTCTTGATGGTGACCGACGGCCCACCCCTCGGCGAGACGGACTCTATCACATCGGGATACAGGGTCCCCTGCACCAGGAACTTCACGTCGTCGCCGAGGCGGTTGGCTTCGGCGGCAAACACCTCGATGAACTCGTTGCCGATGATGCGCCGCTTGGCCTCGGGATCGGTAACCCCGGCGAGCTTCGCGAGAAATCGGGTGCTGGCATCCACCACCCGGAGGTCAATCCCGAGATGTCGCCGGAACGTCTGCTCCACCTGGTCGCGCTCGTGGAGCCGGAGCAGCCCGTGGTCGACGAAGATGCAGGTGAGCCGGGGCCCCACCGCGCGATGCACCAGCGCCGCTGCGACCGCCGAATCCACCCCCCCGGAGAGCCCACCGATCACCCGCCCGGTGGGACCCGCCACCTCGCGGATCCGCGCCGATTCCATCTCGATGAAGTGGCCCGCGGTCCAGTCGGGCTGACACCCGCAGACCTCGAAGAGGAAGGTGGCGAGGATTTCCCCGCCTCGCGGGGTGTGGGCCACTTCGGGATGGAACTGCACCCCGAAGAGCTTTCGCTGTGGGTCCTCCATCGCCGCGACCGGCGTGTTAGGACTCGCCGCGGTGACCGTGAACCCGGGCGGGGGGACCTCCACCTGGTCCCCGTGACTCATCCAGACCTGGACCGGCTCCCCGGGATCGAAGCCCCGAAACAGCCGGCCATTCCGCGCCGTCAGCTCGGCCCGCCCGTACTCCCGCCGCGTCCCCGGCACCACCCGTCCCCCGGCCAGGTGCGCGAGGAGCTGCATCCCATAACAGAGTCCCAGCACCGGGATGCCCAGCTCCAGCAATCCTCGCTCGGGGAGGGGGGCTCCGTCATCGTACACCGAACTGGGCCCGCCCGAGAGAATGATCCCCTTCGGCCCCCAGGCCCGGATCCACTCGAGACTCCGGGTCGGAGGATGGATCTCCGAATAGACGTGCGCTTCCCTAACCCGCCGCGCGATGAGCTGGGTAAACTGGGAGCCGTAATCGAGAATCAGGATTCCGTCCGAGTGGCTCATTCGGTCCACCCGAGCAGATCCTCCACGGTCTCCCGCCGCCGCGCCACCCACCATCGCCCGCCGTCCACCATGATCTCCGGCGGCCGCGGCCGGTCGTTGTAGTTCGAGCTCATGACGAAGCCGTACGCGCCCGCCCCGAGGATCGCGAGGACGTCGCCCCGTGCTACTTCAGGAAGCATGCGGCCCAGGGCCAGAAAGTCGCCCGATTCGCAGATCGGTCCCACCACATCGACCATCCGCTCCGGGCGGCCCCGGTCGTCCACCGCTACAATCTCGTGATAGGCCTGATAGCGGCTGGGCCGTTCCAGGTCGTTCATCCCGGCATCCACCACCACGAAATCGGTGCCGCCGGCATGCTTCCGATAGAGCACAGTCGTGAGTAACAGCCCGGCTCCGCCCACCAGGTATCGGCCGGGCTCGATCCGAATGGTGACTCCCAGGCCCCCGACCACCGGGGCGAGCGCCGCCGCCAGCCGCCCGGGGTCGAGGGGCGGCTCGGCGTGATACCGGATGCCTAACCCGCCCCCCAGGTCGAGGGAATCGATCGTCGTAATGCCGACTGCCCGGAGCGCCCCCAGCAACTCGGCCAGTCCTACGGCCCCCTGTACAAACGGCGTGGGCGCCAGCACCTGGCTCCCGACGTGCATGGCGAGGCCCACGAGCACCAGCCTCGGGTAGTGACGCACCCGGTGAGCGATGTCCAGCACCTGGTCCGCCGGAATGCCGAACTTCGCCGCCGCCATCGCGGTGCGGGTGTAGGGATGGGTATCGACCGTGACGTCCGGGTTGACCCGGATGCCGACTCGCACCGGCGGCCCGTCATAACCCGCGGCCTCCCGGGCCAGGACTTCCAGCTCCTCCAGCGATTCGAGGTTGATCTGGCCGATGCCCGCGTGGACGGCGGCCGCCAGCTCGTCGGGTCGCTTCCCGACCCCGCTGAACACGATCCGGTCGGGAGCGAAGCCGGCCGCCTGGACCCGCCGCAGCTCGCCCACCGACACGATATCGCTGCCGGCGCCGAGGTCCCGCAGCACCGCTAACACGCCGCCGCAGGCATTCGCTTTCACCGCGTAGTCGATGCGATGGGGGAACGACACCAGGGCGCGGTCCAGCTCCGCAAAACGCCGGCGAATCGCTTCCGCGTTGTAGACGTAGGCCGGCGTTCCGGCTTCCCTCGCCAGCTCGGCCAGCGGGACTTCTGCGAGTCGCAGCCCGCCGTCCGGCCCACGGGTCAACCCGGCATCCTGAAACAAGAGCGCCCGCGCGGCAGCCGCCTCTGCTCGAGGGCTCCCCCTCCGCTCCGCCGGCTCGGTGGCACCTATGGTCAGCAGTGTGCTCCTTTCATGATCCGCCTCACCTCCCACCTTTCACCTTTCACCGCTCACCGCTCACCTCTCACCCGCTTCCCTCTTCACTTTTCACCTTTCACCCTTCAGTACGCTTTCCCCCATACCGCCTCGACCGCCGCGGGCCGGCCGGTCCAGATGCACTGCTTGGGAGCATCCGGCGTCCGGAATTCCGGGTCTGGCAGCACTCGAATCGTGGCCTTCGTCCGGTCCTTGATCTCGGCCTCGACTGCGGGATCGCCGCAGAAGCCGGCGAACACGAATCCGCCGTTTGCATCGAGGAACTGGATAAACTCATCCCGGGACTTGGGATGGCGGAGCGTATTACGATCGCGCCGCGTCCTGGCCGCCTCGTAGAGGTCCCGCTGCATCTGGTCCATTTCCTGGTTCAGGGTTTCTCCCAGACCCACAAGCGGTACCGGCCGCTTGGGGCCGCCGGTCCGCCGCACCAGGACGGCGCTCTCCTTGGCAAGGTCGCGCGGCCCAAGCTCGAGGCGAAGCGGCACGCCTCGACCTTCCCACTCGTAGTACTTCGCCCCCGGAGTCATCCCATCGCGAAGGTCGAGATGGACTCGGATGCCCGCGGCGCGGAGCTCGGCGACCAGCCGGTTCCCCGCCTCGCTCACCCGGGCCCGGTCGTCTTCGGTCTTCCAGATCGGTACGATGACCACCTGCCACTGGGCGAGCCGGGGCGGGCACACGAGGCCCTGGTCGTCACTGTGGGTCATGATCAACGCGCCGATGAGCCGCGTGGTAACCCCCCAGGACGTGCTCCACACGTACTCGAGCTTGCCGTCCTGAGTCTGATAGGTGACGTCGAAGGCCTTGGCAAAGTTCTGGCCCAGGTGATGACTCGTCCCCGCCTGAAGGCACCGGTTGTCCTGCATCAGCGCTTCCAGCGCATAGGTGCGGAATGCCCCGGCGAATTTCTCGCTGTCGGTCTTCGGGCCGGTCAGCACCGGCATGGCAATCCACTCCTCCATGAACCGGCGATAGATCCCCAGGATCATTCGGGCCTCCGCCTCGGCCTCCGGCTCGGTGGCGTGTGCGGTATGGCCTTCCTGCCAGAGGAACTCGGTCGTGCGCAGGAACAGGCGGGTGCGCAGCTCCCAGCGCACCACGTTGGCCCACTGGTTGATCAGCACCGGGAGATCACGCCAGCTTTGGATCCACTTCGCGAACATCGCGTAGATAATCGTCTCCGAAGTTGGCCGCACGACGAGCGGCTCCTCCAGCTCTTTGCCGCCGCCGTGCGTCACCACCGCAGTCTCCGGCGCGAATCCCTCCACGTGCTCCGCTTCCTTCTGCAGAAAGCTCTGGGGGATGAACAGCGGGAAGTACGCGTTCTGATGGCCGGTCGCTTTGAACATCCCATCCAGCGCCTGCTGCATCGCCTCCCAAATGGCATACCCATTCGGGCGGATCACCATGCACCCGCGTACCGGACTGTAGTCGGCCAGCTCGGCCTTCATGATCAGCTCGTTGTACCAGGCCGAGAAATCGGCGGCACGCGGAGTTAGAGCTCTGGTTTCGGCCATTGGTTGTCGGCTATCGGCTATTGACTATTGGTTGTTCGTTACTCGGCGCTCGGCGCTCGGCACCGCCGTTCCTTCACTTTTCACTTTTCACTTTTCACCGCTCGTCGAGCGCCGCTCGCAGCTCGAGCCCCACGCTGGTTAGCGGCACTTCCCGCTGGGAGCCGTCCTTCAGGTCCTTGACCACCGCACTTTGCCGGTTCCGTTCCTCGGGGCCGATCACCACGGCGAACCGGGCCCGGCGGGCATCGGCAAGCTTGAGTTGTCGAGGGACGCGCTCCACCGAGAGACTGAACTCCACGCGCAGGTCCTGTTCCCTCAGACTGTGCGCCAGCTGCAAGATGGTGGAGCGATCGTCCGGGGTCACCGCCACCAGGAAGACATCCACGCCGGCCGGCATCGGGGGCACCCGCTTGCGTTCCTTGAGAAGCTCCCCCAGGACGACGTCCCCCATCGCGAAGCCAACCGCCGGCAGATTCGCCGCCCCTTCGCTCACGTTCCGAACCAGATCGTCGTAGCGTCCTCCCCCGCAGATCGCGCGAAGGGTTCGCTGGGTGTCGAACAGCTCGAAGACGGTCCCGGTGTAATAGGCGAGTCCCCGCACAATGGTGAGGTCGAGATCGAGGAACTCTCCCAGCCCCATCGCCTCCAGGGCCCCGAAGCTCTCCCGCAGCAGGGCCCCGGCGCCGGCGGTCAAGGGAAACCGCGCCTCGAGATCACTCCAGGTGGTGAGCTCCGGCAGGCTTTCCAGTGCGGCCAGGGCTGCCGGCTCAACCCCCGAATCCAGGAGGGCTCGTCGGCGGGCGCCATATTCCGAGCGGCCCAGCTTGTCGATGGCCTGAAAGGCAAGGTCCTCCCGGCCGGCCCCGATCCCACTCTCCTCCAGCCACACCCGCAGCATCCGCCGGTCCGAGGCCCTAACCCGCACATCGGCTGCCGTGAGACCCAGCGCCCGGGTGACGTCGATCGCGAGGGCCATCATCTCGGCATCGGCCAAGGGGCCCGGCTCCCCGATCAAGTCGCAGTTGAGCTGGAAGTGCTCCCGGAGTCGGCCCCGCTGCTGCCGCTCATACCGGAACAGCTGGGGAATCGAGAACCACCGGATCGGCTTCTTGAGGGCATTGGCCCGCTCGGCCACCATCCGTGCCAGCGTCGGCGTCATCTCAGGTCGGAGGGCCACCGCCCGATCGCCCTTATCGGTGAAGCTGTAGAGCTGCGCGACAATTTCCTCCCCGCTCTTGCCGGTATACAAGTCCAGGGGCTCGAGGGGGGGTCCGTCGTACTCTTCGAATCCGTAGCGGCGCGCGACCCGCCGCATCGCGTCGAAGATGTGGTTCCGTAGCGTCAGCTCTTCAGGGAAGAAGTCGCGAAAGCCCGGAAGGGCCTGGATTGGCATGCGGGGAAAATAAGGCTATTGGCTATTGGCTATTGGCTATCGGTTGGTCCTTCGAGCCTCAGGCGTTCTCTGCCAGAATCGCCCCGGTCACGGAACTACCAATAGCCAATAGCCGATAGCCGATAGCCTACACCGGAGCCAACCCGGTCACCCGCATCACATCCCCCACCGTATGAAACGATCCGGTCACCAGCACTGTCCCGGCACCCTCCTGCACCCGCTTGAGCGCCTCGCTGAAGTCCGAGACCAGATGCCACTCCGCCCGCGCGGGCGGACGATCGGATCGCCGGAGCCAGTCTCGCAGCCACTCGGTATTCCAGCGGCGTCCCTCGGCGCTCGGCGCAACTGTGAGGACGCCGAGCTCGACGGCCCGGTCGAGCCGTACCAGCATCTCCGGCCAGGCTTTGTCACCGAGAATCGAAACCAGGGCATGCACCGGCCGGGGGACCGCCAGCTCTTCCAGGGCCCGGCAGAGCGCCGCCACGCCATCGGGATTGTGCGCTACATCGAACAGCCATTTCCCCCGGCGGTCCAGCCGTCCCGGTACCTGGACCGTCGCGAAGCCGGCCCCCATCGCCTCACGGGTTGGGCGATACGGGCTCGGCAGGGATTCCAGCACCGCCTCGGCAATCGCCGCGTTCCGTCGCTGATGCGAGCCAAGCAAGGCCAACGGTCCGTCGTAGCGCGTTTCCGGCGGAACCACCCGCACCGGGTCCCTCGCCGTCCTGCCGTCCTGCCGTCCGATAGCCTCTCGCAGCACCGCGACGAGCTCAAGGCGAGTTTCTCCCACGATGAAGGGGGCGCCGGGTTTCCCGATGCCGGCTTTCTCGCGGGCAATGGCCTCGAGGGTGTCCCCCAGGTACTTCTGATGATCCAGCTCGATCTTGGTGACCGCACTGGCGAGTGGCTCCACCACGTTGGTACTGTCAAGCCGCCCGCCGAGTCCCACCTCGATCACTGCGATCTCGGTGCCGCGAGCGGCGAGATCGGCGAACGCCAGTGCCGTCGTAGTTTCGAAGAAAGTCGCCCCCAACCGCTCCGCGAGAGGGCGAAGCCGATCCACCCACATCGCGACGGCCGCTTCGCCGATCGGCACCTCATCGACCATAACCCGCTCGCGGAACGAGACCAGGTGCGGCGAAGTATAGGTGCCGACCCGCCAGCCCCCCCGCCGCAACGCGGCGGCGGCCAGTGCCGTCACACTTCCCTTGCCGTTCGTGCCACCGATGTGAATTGTGGGATAGACCGTGTGCGGGTTGCCCAGCTCCTCGAGCAGCGCGCGGGTGGTCTCGAGCCCGAACTTGATTTCGGTAACCCGCGGATAGAGCCAGGCAAGGGCGGCGTGGTAGGAGTGGGGCACGGTGAGGAAGCTATCAGCTCACAGCTATCCGCTATTGGCTATCAGCTATTGGCTATTGGAAACTGCCTAACCCATACGGTCATGTGACCAATAGCCAATAGCCGATAGCCAATAGCCCGAGATAGCTGATAGCTGGTAGCCGCCGCTACGCCGCCGCCTCGCTCGCCGCACTCCCCGACATGTGCCGGATCAGCCGAGCCGTGGTCTCGCGGAGCGAGCCGCGCGCGACGACGTCGTCGATCTGCCCGTGTTCGAGGAGGAATTCTGCGGTTTGGAAGCCTTCCGGAAGGTCCTGCCCGATCGTTTGCTTGATGACCCGCTGCCCGGCGAATCCGATGACGGCACCCGGCTCGGCCAGCACGACGTCACCCTGCATCGCAAACGAAGCCGATACCCCGCCGGTCGTGGGATTGGTGAGAACGGTGATGAAGGGTACCGCGCCCTGCTTCAGCTCGGCAATCGCCGCTGAGCTCTTAGCCATCTGCATGAGGGAGATCACACCCTCCTGCATCCGGGCCCCACCGGATGCGCATACCAGGATGAGCGGCAGCCGCTTGTCGGCCGAACGGCGAGCCAGCCGGGCCACCTTCTCTCCCACGACGGAGCCCATTGACCCGCCCATGAACGCGAAGTTCATGACCCCGAAGTGGCAAGGTATGCCGTCGAGCCGGCCAAACCCGGTATAAATCGCCTCGGATGCCCCAGCCTTCTTGAGGGCCACCTCGAGCCGGTCCCGGTAATTCTCAAAGCCGAGCGGATCTCCCGAGCGAAGGTTCCCGTAGAACTCCTTCCAGGTGCCCGGGTCGGTCAACAGTTCGATGTATTCTTCCGCGGTGAACCGGCGGTGGTAGCTGCATTCCGGGCAGACGTTCAGCGCCTTCTCGAATCGCTCCCGGATGTCGACGTGACCGCAGTGCTCGCAACGCTCCCACGCATCCTTGGGAATCTCGAGCCGGGTCCGCTGCGAGATCCGCTGCTTGCGCTCTTTCTTGAACCACGCCATCACGGCCATAGGCTGGGCAGAGGAAGCACGAGGGAGCCGGATTCCGGAAACCGGAACAATTCAATCTGGGGCATTCCGCCTTGTCCCGCCAGACCTCGAGCGCTAAGTCCTTATCCTGCTTCGCCATAGCCAGCCAGCCGGGAATCCCAGGCAACCCGCAGCACCAGCCCCATGGCGATTCCGGTGGCGAGGACGAAGGAGCCTCCGTAGGAGAAGAGCGGAAGGGGGATTCCGGTGATCGGCATCAGGTTCACCGTCATTCCGACATTCTCGAACAGGTGGGTGAACAGCAATCCTAACACGCCAAACACGACCAGACTGGAGAAGGGGTCGGTGGCCCGGCGGGCGATTCGGAGCAGGATCAACAACAGGGTCAGGAACAAGGCCAGCGCCGCCGCCACCCCCAGGAACCCGAGTTCCTCGCCGACCACGGCGAAGATGAAATCAGTGGATTGCTCCGGAAGGAACTGGAGCCGCTTCTGGGGCCCCTCCAGATACCCGGTGCCGAATAGCCCGCCCGAGCCGACCGCCACTTTCGACTGGATCGCCTGATAGCCGGCATGCGCTGGATCGGCGTAGGGATTCAGGAAAGTGACGAGGCGGGCCTGCTGGTAGTCCTTCAGCCGGTTCCAGATCAGGATGGCGATGACACCCATCGCCGAATTGACCAGGTAGATGAAGACACCCTCGACCACGTAGGAGCGCCACACCACGAGGAGCCCGAACAACAGCAGCATCCAGGCACCCCACCATCCGGCATTGCCGGCGAGCAGGAGACTGATCACCGGCGAGGCCAGCAACAGCAGCAAACGCCCGGACACCCCGGCCCAATAGAGCATCGCAAACAGGATTCCCACGAATACGATGGCGCTGCCCAGGTCAGGCTGCGCCATGACCAGGATGATGGGGACCGCCGTGATGAGGCCGGAGGGGACCAGCGCCTTGAGGGTGCGGGGCGCTTCCCGGAAGGAGGAGAGATGTCGCGCGAGCAGCAGGATCGTGGCCACCTTGGCCAGTTCGACCGGTTGCCCGACTCGTCGGCCCGCGATGGCCAGCCAGCTCTTGGTGGCGGCCGCGGTGCCGGAACCGGTTCCCACAATGAGCGTCACAATGAGGAGGGCGATTCCGAGCGCATAGAGTCCCGGGGCGGCCCACTCGAGCAGCCGGAAGTTCATCCGGAACGCCACCGCTGCCGCCACGACGGCAATCCCGTACCACGCGAGCTGCCGCACCCAGGCGTTGTGGGCAGTGCTGGGTACGTCGGTCTGCCCTGCGGAATACACCATGAGAAGACCGAACACCGCGAGCGCGGTTAGAACCAGCAGGAGGGGCCGATCCAGCCCGCCGCGCTTCATGGGCGATCGCGTCGCTGATCCGCCGGGCCGCCGAGCCGCCGAGCCGTCGAGCTGCCGAGCCGCCCCGTATCCGGCGCCACCGTATCCGGGCCGATGTCCGTCGGCCGCGGCACCGAATCCTCCACCACGGGAAATCGGAGTCGCGCCCGGGCGAGCGCTGGATCTCGTTCGGCCAGGTAGCGGCGAATCACCTGAACCACGTACGGCGCCACGGACGACCCGTGCTCCTTGAATTCCATGATCGCCCCGACCACCACCCTAGGGTTGTCCGCCGGGGCGAATCCAATAAACCAGCCGTGATCTTTTCCGTGGGGGTTCTGCGCGGTACCCGTCTTCCCGGCGACGTTGATCTCCTGTCCGCCGCTTGCAGCAGCCGTGCCGGCACGAACCACCTCGGCCAGAGAGGTGCGGATGCCCTCGAGCTGATGCGGGACTAACCCGAGCGAAATGGGCGAACGGTCCGGGATCTGCTGCACGAGGTACGGCTGGCGGAGCTGGCCGTCGCCCGCGAGCGCCGCGTAGAAGCGCATCAGGTTCACGAGCGATTGGGCATTCTCCCCTTGCCCGATCGCGAGATTCAGGGTGACCGCGTTGGTCCATCCCCGCGGGCCGCGCACCCGGTCATAGTACGCCGTGTTAGGAGGAAAGAACGAGCGGGATTCGCTCCCCAGGTCGATCCCGGTCCGCTCACTGAATCCCAGCCGGGTTCCCTCCTCCAGGAAATAGGGAAGTCCCAGCCGGAGGCCCAGCTGGTAGAAATAGGTATCGCAGCTGTGCCGGATGGCGCCCATCAGGCTCAAGGTCCCGTGGCCCTCTCGCTTCCAGCACCGGAAGAAGCGGTTGCCGAACTGGTAGCCTCCCCGGCAGGGCTGCGGCATCTGGGTGTCGAAGTCGGCCACACCCCTCCGGAGCGCCATGACCGCCAGCGCGAGCTTGAACGTGGAAGCCGGCGGATAGGTGCCGCGGAGCGCCCGGTTCAGCAGTGGCCGTGCCGAATCGGTGTTGAGTTCGGCCCATCGGGTGGGATCGATCCCCCCGATAAAGTCGTTGGGGTCGAAAGTCGGCGCGGAGTAGAGCGCCAGCACTTCCCCGGTGGGCGTCATCGCCATGATCGCACCCCGCGTGTCCGGGAGCGCCGCCCTCCACAGGCTGTCGACGAAGAGCTGAAGGGAAAGATCAATGCTGGTCTTGATCGGAAGCCCCCGGATCGGAGGTAACGAACCGGTGGCCACCTCTTCCCGCACCATCCGGCCGCGCGCATCGACCTCGGTGTAGCGAATCCCATCGATTCCGCGCAGCACCGAGTCGTATTGCTGCTCCAGCCCATCCCGGCCGATGATCGAGCCCATCCGCGCACCGAGAAACCGGCCCCGCTTGAGCTCCTCCTCGGAAACCTCTCCGACATAGCCGACGAGGTGTGCCACCGCCGGACCACCGGTATAGACCCGCCGCGGCTCGGTCTGAACGACCAGGCCCGGGAGCAAGTAGCGATTCTCCTCGAGACGGGAGACGGCCTCGAATCGAGCTCCCGAGAACACCAGGGCGGGCTGATAGCGGGCGCCCTGGAACCGCCGGACGATGGTCTCCATTGCCCCGCTGTCGAGCGGCACCAGCGTGGCAATCCGTCTGAGGACGGCACGAAGGGAATCGGCCGAGGGGGCAAACAGCTTCACCGTATAGCCCGGCACGTTGTCGGCGATCACCCGCCCTTCTCGATCGAGGATTTCACCTCGCGGGGCCAGCAGCGGGACTTGCCGCAACCGGTTCTTGGCGGACTGGAGCCGATACCCGCTGACCTCGACGACCTGCGCGCGGAAGAATGCCGCCGCCAGCAGCAGAAACGCGCCGAGCAGGATCGCCCGAATCCGGGTCGTCCGCTCCCGCAACCGCTCGGAGGTAAAGCTGCTCACGGGATCTACCCCTTCCGAATCCTGCCGTCCAGCCGTCCTGCCGTCCAGCCGCCCTCGCTCATGCCGCGATCCGAATCGCAAACCAGTCTCGCAGCACGAGCAGTATGATCGTCCCGGTGATCGCCGTCGTGAGCGCCTGCAGCGGGGTCCACACCAGAAACGCTCGCCCCACAATCGCGGTGGCACTCCCGCTCGCCACGAAGACAATGAGGTTCCGGACCAGCACCGCTCCCGCAAAGAACCCGGCGTTGACCATCAGGTTGTGCGGGAAGAAGACCGCTCGTCCCCAAGCCGCGAGATATCCGACAATGGTGTGCGCCAGCGCTCCCGCACCAAAATGGGCCGGCGTGAGCACGTCGTTGACCAGGCCCACCAGGAACCCGGCAACCGCAGCGGTCCCCGGGCGGGCCCGGATCGCGAACAGCATAAGCGCGAGGAGCAGGAAGTCCGGGGCGGCACGGTTATCCCAGAGCCGCGGCCGCACATAGAAATGGAGCGCGAGCAGCAACCCGAATCCGAGGACCAGCCGTCCCGATCCCCGGCGCAGGGTCATTGCGGCTCCTGAGGAGTCAATACCAGCACGTGCGCCAGCCGGCCCGGATTGGCCAGCGGCGACAGCCGATACACGCGCTCCCAGCCCAGTTCCTCCTTCCGCACCCCCGCCACCCGCCCGATCGGCAAACCGCGGGGGTAAAGCCCTCCTAACCCGGAAGTCACCACCAGGCTTCCGGTTTCCACGGTATCGCGGAAGGCCACCCCCCGAAACTCGAGAAAGGTCATGCTGGCTTCGGTGTCGCCCGAGGGCGCCACAATGCCGAGGACCGCGCCGTCACCAGTCGCACCGCTTACCCGGAAATCGGGATGGGCCCAGGTCATCGCGACAGCGGTGCTCGGTCCCGCGCTCACCACGAGGCCCACCAACCCGTCGACCCCAATGACCGGAGCGCCGACGGTGACGCCGTTCACGCGGCCGGCCGACAGAATGAGGGTCCGACCGTCGGTCGGAATGGCCTGGTGAAGCACCTCAGCCGGGATCGTGGAGTGCCCCGTGCGGGCCCGGAGTGCCAGGAGCCCACGTAGCTGCCCGTTCTCGGCCAGCACCTCCGCAAGAGTCTGGGCCGCGTACGCCATCGAGTCCCGTTCCGCCTGGACGGCGGCAAAGCGGGCGCGGCTGGTCCTGCCTTCAACCGCACGCTGCTGGAGCCAAAGAACCGGAGCGAGAGCGGAGTCGCGCAGCCCGTCGGCCAGGGCCAAGCTCCACCGAGCCGGCAATACCAGCCCGACGAAGGACACAGCCACGCACGCGAGGAAGAGGAGCAGGTCGCTCCGGGATGCGGTCCGGGCAGCGAAGCCGCCGCTCGCTCGCGGATAGCGCATAGCGGATCAGGAGCTGAGCACGCTGCGATACTTCTCGAAGTCGTCCAGGATCCGGCCCGTTCCTCGTACCACACAAGTCAGCGGATCTTCGTCGAGGTGGATCGGCAGACCGGTTTCCTGCTGAAGCAGTAAGTCCAGTCCGCGAATCAGGGCACCACCACCGGTCATGATGATCCCCCGATCGACGATGTCGCTCGCCAGCTCGGGTGGGGTGATTTCGAGGGCGCGGCGAACCGCATCCACGACCTGTTGTACCGGTTCCTGGATCGCTTCCCGGATCTCGGCGGAATGGACCCGCACCGTTTTCGGGATTCCGGAGACCAGGTCCCGGCCTTTGACCTCCATCTCCTTTTCCTCGCCGATGGGATAGGCCGACCCGATCTTGATCTTGATGGCCTCCGCGGTCGGCTCCCCCACGAGAAGGTTGTAGTTCTTCCGCATGAACTGAACAATCGCCTGGTCCAGCTCGTCCCCCCCGGTGCGGATCGAGGTGTCGCACACGATGCCCGAAAGCGCTATGACTGCGATTTCGGTGGTGCCGCCCCCAATGTCAATGACCATGTTCCCGGTCGGAGTCTCCACCGGCAGTCCGACGCCGATGGCCGCTGCCATTGGCTCCGCGACCATGAGCACCTGCTTGGCGCCCGCGGTCTCCGCCGAATCACGAACCGCGCGTCGCTCGACCTCGGTGATCCCCGAGGGAACACAGACGATCACCCGCGGCTTCACCCGGAAGATGTGCTTGTCGATGATGGTCTTGAGGAAATACCGCAGCATCTTCTCGGTGACGTCAAAGTCCGCAATCACCCCGTCCTTGAGGGGGCGGACGGCAATGATGCCATCCGGCGTGCGCCCGAGCATTCGCTTGGCTTCGAGCCCCACGCCTTTGATCCGGCCAGTGGTGCGCTCGAGCGCAACCACGGATGGCTCGTTGAGGACGATCCCTTCGCCGCGCACATAAATGAGCGTGTTGGCGGTGCCGAGATCGACCGCGATTTCGTTCGCGGGAAGCAAGCTCCCGAGTTTCCAGGAGGAAAACATGCTCGCGGGGGAACCGGAGTGATATCTAAAGGGCTATCCTAATGGATGGCTTGCACTTCCACAAGCCGAGCAAGTGGAGGTCAGCCACCGGAGCCGGTGCTCCCGAATCCTCCATCTCCTCGGGCGGTTGGCGAGAGAGTACTCACTAACACGAATTCGGCCGGTTCGACCCTTCCGATGACCATCTGAGCGACCCGCATCCCGCGGAGTACCCGAAAGGGCTCCCGCCCCAGATTGATCAAGGCGACTTTGAGCTCACCTCGGTAGTCGCTGTCAATCGTGGCCGGGGTGTTGGGGAGGGTGATTCCGTGCCGGAGGGCCAGGCCGGACCGGGGGCGGATCTGGATCTCATAGCCGGCGGGGATCGCCACCGCAAATCCGGTCGCGAAGAGTCGCCGTTCCCCGGGTGCGAGCTCAACTGCTTCGGCACTGGCGAGATCGAACCCGACGCTTCCTTCCGTCGCCCGGGCCGGCATGGGCAACCCCTCGCCGTGTGGCAGTCTCGTGATCTCGATCGTGATCATGATGGGGCCCACAGATTACGTGGATTACCCGGATTACCCAGATTCCATAGGCCCAGGATCAATCGGATTAAACGGATTCATATCGCCCTCTTCACCACAATCCGTTTCATCCGGTTAATCTGTGGGTTGTCTTTTCAATTTGGGTAATCTGGGGAATCTGAGGGCGAACGAGCCGAGCCCGCTCCAGCGATCCAGCTGGTCTTAGAACACAGACTCAACGGGTACGAGCGGCAGCGAGAACGCCTCGGCCACGCCGGGATACACCACCTTCCCCTCCACCACGTTGAGTCCCAGGGCCAGCGCACGGTCCTCCCGGCAGGCTTGCTTCCAGCCCTTCTTCGCCAGTCGCAGCCCATAGGGCAGCGTGGCGTTGGTGAGCGCCAGCGTCGAAGTGCGGGGAACGCCCCCCGGCATGTTCGCGACTGCGTAGTGAAGGATCCCGTCCACCATGTAGGTCGGATCGTCGTGAGTGGTCGGCCGGATCGTCTCGACGCAGCCCCCCTGATCCACCGCGACGTCCACGATGACCGCGCCCGGTTGCATCCGCTTGAGGTCCCCCCGGGTTACCAGGTGGGGTGCTTTGGCCCCGGGGAGAAGCACCGCGCCGATGACCAGGTCGGCCCGCTCGATCGCATCGAGGATGTTGAAGCGGTTGGAATAGATAGTCCGCACGTTGGCCGGCAGGACGTCGTCGAGATAGCGAAGTCGCTCCAGCGAAATGTCCAGAATGATCACCGACGCGCCGAGCCCGGCCGCCATCTTCGCGGCATTGATGCCGACCGTGCCTCCGCCGATAATCACCACCTTGGCAGGGGGCACGCCCGGGACACCTCCCAGCAGCACGCCGCGCCCCCCGTGGACCTTTTCGAGGTACTTGGCCCCTTCCTGCACCGCCATTCGGCCAGCCACCTCGGACATCGGGGTAAGCAAGGGCAGCTCGCCGGTAGGGAGCTGGACCGTCTCGTACGCGATGGCGACGGCGCCGGACTGGATGACGGCGCGGGTTAGGTCTTCCGCTGCGGCGAAGTGGAAATAGGTATAGATCACCTGGCCGGGCCGCATCCGGGGCCACTCGACCGCGATAGGTTCCTTGACCTTCATGATCATCTCGGATTGGGCCCAGACCTCGGCGGCGCCCGGAACGATCCGGCCTCCCGCCGCCCGGTACTGCCCGTCATCGAACGCACTTCCCTCCCCGGCTGACTGTTCGATCAGGACCTCGTGACCATTCGCCACGAGCAGCTCGCACCCGGCCGGGACCAGCGCGACCCGGCTCTCGGCGGGTTTGATCTCTCTTGGGACGCCGATGATCATGGACGCTCCCTTTTCGAGGGACCAGGGGCCAGGGGCCGGGGGCCAGGGACCGGCGCTTCCAATCGAGGCTGCCCGGCTCTCTCCTCCCGTTGACTCCCTGGCCCCTGGCCCCTGGTCCCTGGCCCCAACGTCACCACCGACCAGCGATCCGGCGCAAAGAACTCCGCCGCCAACCCGGCGATTAGGTCCGCGTTCACCGCATCGATTTCGGTAAGGACCTCATCCAGTCGCCGGTAGCGATCCTGATAGAGCACCGTCGCGGCGAGGCGCTGCATCCGGCTCCCCGGACTCTCCAGCGCCAGCATGATCTGTCCTTTGAGTTGCTGCCGCCCCGCGGCAAGCTCCGGCTCCTGGAGGGCTTCCCGAGCCATGCGCGAGAGCTCGCCCCGAATGACCGTTTCCGCCGCTTCGGCGGTTTGGGGCTGGGTGCCGACGTACACCCCCAGCATCCCGACGGACTGGTAGAGAGAATGGAACGCATATACCGCGTACGCCAGTCCCAGCTCTTCCCGGACCCGCTGGAAGAGCCGGCTCGACATTCCACCCCCCAGAATGTTGGCCAGGATGGCCAGGCCATATCGCCGCGGGTCACGGGCGGTGAAGGTGTCGGTGCCCAGCACGATATGGCTTTGCTGGGTATCGCGCGGCTCATCGAGTCGCGTCCCCCGCTGCGCAGGCTGTCCGGACACGGGCGCCTTGGGGGGCTGCGGACCGCCCTCGAACCAGCCTTCCCGCTCGAGCACGGTGAGCAGTTGAGTGTGGTCAACATGCCCCGCGGCCGCAAACACACAATTCCCGGGGTAATAGCCTCCGGTGTGGAGATTGCGCAGCTGTTCGACGTTCATGGTCTTCACGGTTTCACGGGTCCCCAAAATCGAATACCCGTACGGGTGGTCCGGCCACAGCGTCCGGGCGTGCAGCTCAAAGACGAGATCGTCCGGCGTATCCGTCACGCCGTCCAGCTCGTCGAGCACGACATTGCGCTCGAGCTCGAGATCTTCGGAGCGGAGCAAGGGATGCCGCACCAGGTCGGTGAGGATCTCGACCGCCAGCGGAACATCGGCATCGAGGACATGGGCCTGGTAGCTGGTGTGGTCCCGCGAGGTATACGCGTCGAGTGAGCCGCCGCGCACTTCCAGCTCTTCGGCGAGCTGCTTGGCGGTACGTCGCCTGGTTCCCTTGAAGACGAGATGCTCGAGAAGGTGCGACGAGCCCATCAGCTCGCGGGGCTCGTGCACGCTGGCCGAACGAACCCAGATGCCGACCGCTGCCGAGCGGAGTCCGGGCAGCCGCTCGGAAAGAACGGTCAGCCCGTTGGGCGCGGTGGTACGGAGAAGGCCTTGGTCGAGTTGCTGGGTGTCCACCTATTCCTTCGGCAACAAGGCCTTGCGGGACAGCTTCATTCTCCCCCGCTCGTCCACCTCGAGCAGCTTGACCTGCACGATGTCGCCCTTCTTGACCACATCCTCGGTCTTCTCGGTGCGCCCGTGCTGAAGCTCGCTGATGTGGAGCAGACCTTCTACGCCCGGGATGATCTCGACAAACGCGCCGAACGGTGTCGTACTCTTGACGGGCCCCTCGTAAATCTTGCCGACCTCCGGCTCAGCAACGATCGCCATGATCATCTCCCTGGCCTTCTGCCCGGCCTCGCCGCCTACCGCCGCGATGGTGACCAGACCCGAGTCCTCCACACTGATCTTGGCCCCGGTAGCATCCTGAATCCCGCGAATGGTCTTGCCCTTGGGACCGATCACGTCGCCGATCTTGTCCGGCTTGATCTGCATCGTGATGATTCGCGGCGCGTACGCAGACAGCTCCGGACGCGGAGCCGGCAGGGCCTTCTTCATCTCGCTCAGGATGTGCAGCCGGCCTTTGCGCGCCTTGGCCAGGGCCTCCTCGATGAGCGCCAGGTCGATCCCCTGGATCTTGATGTCCATCTGGATCGAGGCGATGCCCTGCTCCGTCCCCGCCACCTTGAAGTCCATGTCACCGAGATGATCCTCGGCACCGAGGATGTCGGTGAGCACCGCGAACCGGTCGGCTTCCTTGACGAGTCCCATGGCAACCCCCGCGCAGGGCGCCCGCATCGGCACCCCGGCGTCCATCAGGGCGAGCGACCCGCCGCACACCGTAGCCATCGAAGACGACCCATTCGACTCCAGGATCTCGGAGACCACCCGCAGCGTGTAGGGAAAGCTCTCGAACGGCGGTAGCAGCGGCTGGAGCGCCCGCTCGGCCAGCGCCCCATGCCCGATCTCGCGGCGGCTGGTTCCGCGGATCATCTTCACTTCGCCGGTGGAGTAAGGCGGGAAGTTGTAGTGCAGCATGAACGACTTGGTGGTCTCGCCCACCACGTCGATCGAGTCGATCCGCTGCTCATCCTCGCTGGTACCGAGCGTCACCGCCACCAGGGCCTGAGTTTGCCCTCTCGTGAAAAGCGCGGACCCGTGGGCCCGGGGCAGCGCGCCGGTCTCGATGGTGATGGGACGGACCGTGTCGAGATCGCGCCCGTCGATACGCTCACCCCGATCGAGCACCTGCGAACGCATCAGCCGGTACTCGATGTCCTCGATCTCGGTGCCGATCTCCCGCGTCTTGTCGGGAAACTCGGCGCCGAGCGAGAGGAGGACGTCCCTGCGCACCGCGGCGAGGGCGATCGCGCGGGCGGCCTTGTCCCGCGTGTTGATCGCCTTGCCCATGGAATCCTCGGCGAGCGCCCTAACCCGCTCTACCAGGGCGTCGTCCGTGAGCTCACGACTCCAATCGAGCTTCGGCTTGCCGGCCCTGGTCACCAGCTCGTTGGCATGCCCGATCAGCTCACGGATGCCGAGCTGGGCGACCTTGAGCGCTTCCAGCATTTCACGCTCCGGCACCTCGAGCGCGCCGCCCTCCACCATGATGATCGAATCGGCGGTGCCGCTCACGGTGAGATCGATCGTGGAGAACTCGAGCTGGTGGAAGGTCGGATTGAGGATCCAGTTGCCGTCCATGCGGCCCACCCGGACCGTCGCGAGGGGGCCGTTCCAGGGAATCGGCGAGATCGCAAGCGAGAGCGAGGCGGCGTACGCGCCCAGGATGTCGGCGTCGTTCTCCTGGTCCGCCGAAACCACCGTGACGAAGACCTGGACTTCATTCTTGAAGCCCTCCGGAAACATCGGCCGGATGGACCGGTCGATGATCCGGCCTGCCAGGATCTCCTTGTCGGAGGGGCGGCCTTCCCGCTTCAGGAACCCGCCCGGGATCTTCCCCGCGGCGTAGGTCTTTTCGCGGTACTCGACGGTGAGGGGAAAGAACGGAAGGAGAGAGACGTTGGGAGAGACGGTGACGGCGGCGATGACCATCGTATCGCCGAACTGCACCGCCACCGAGCCTGCCGCCTGCTTGGCCAGTCTTCCGGTCTCGATCCGGAGCGGCCGACCCGCGAATGTGGTTTCGATTCTATGCACGGTTACTGCCTTGGTTGAACGTCAGATGCCCAATGCGACGCGGGCGCCTCCACCATGGAGACGCCCGAGCGCCGTCCGAGTCGCCTAATGCCGAAGCCCCAATTCCTGGATCAGGGCCCGGTACGTATCGAGGTCGGTATTGCGCAGGTAGTTGAGGAGCCGCCGCCGGGTTCCCACCATCTGGAGCAGCCCGCGCCGCCCATGATGGTCCTTGGGATGGAGCCGGAAGTGCTCGGTGAGCGAATTGATCCGCTCGGTGAGAAGCGCCACCTGAAGGCGCGCCGACCCCGTGTCGCGTTCGTGGAGCCGGTACTTGGTGGCGACTGCTTGCTTGTCGTACCCCATTGGCTTCTTTCCTACCCTCTTTACATACGTCTCGGTGAATATGGCATCGCTAAGTATCTAAATAAGATAGACGGTTCAGCGACCGACGGGCAAGGTCGAGGCCCCCCTCGCTGGTACATTCCTTGAACTACCTGCCTGTTGTGAGCTCCCTCACCTCGAAACCTCGGATGACGCAGCCTACTGCGCCCGTCCCAAAGCGAGTGCGCATTCCCGCCGCGGTGCTGTTTCAGGAAATCGAGGGCGAGGCAGTTCTGATGCATACCGGAAAAGAGTCCTATTTCACCCTCGATCCGGTAGGCACCACAATCTGGAAACTGCTCATGGCCTCACCAGACGACGAAACGACCCGCGCGCACCTGTTGGAGACCTACGAAGTCCCCGCCGAGGTGGCCGAGCGAGACCTAAAGGAGTTTGTGGCGCGACTTCTGGAGGCGGGTTTGCTCGAGCCGGATTCGTGATCGCTTTCGCCGGCGCCCCGTCATTCTGTAGCAGGCCGGCCACGCAATTGCGGATCCCCGACGACAGAGGGCCTGCCTCAGCCGCTGCTTCGAGAGGACGTCAGATGGCATGGCCCGTGCTGTGCCGACTTGAGACACCTTCCTCTTGGTCGAGAAGCCCGACAAGATCCAGGAGGCCAGCACGTTGGGTCTTGCCGTTTTGGTTCGGTTCCCTCACAAGGAGCTCATGATGAGCAACGAGCAAACGCCCGGCCGGCAGCCCTATCATCCCCCCGAGCTTCGGTCGCTCGGCACTCTGACCCAGTTGACCCAGCAGCCTCCGCCGGACGATATCTGCGAGATAATCCCGGCGTACTGTAACGAGATTCCGCTTCCAGGGTCGGGCCGGGAAGATCTCTGATCGACGGGTGTTTTTCCTATCGCTTGTTCGGATTGGGGGTTCGGGTCAATCGGCGTCTGCCGAACATTGACCCGACCCCCGATCCGGTATCCCCCGACATCACGATTGATCTCCTCGAAGGCATAGGCCCAGACCAGCTGCCAGGCCCTGGTCTGGCTTGGAAAGCTCTGACCCCGCTCGGAACGGGGGCTGAGGCTCTGACACCGGAGGGTCGCTACATCCGGCTCTTGTTCTCGGATGGCGGCCGCGAGGCGGTCTTTGTGCTCGGACCTGGCGGACGGCGCCTGTGGGTCAGCTGGAACGAAGGAGTCACCCTGGGGGACATCACTGCCGGTTTGCTGGGCCCTATTCTTGGCTGCCTGCTCCGGCTCCTGGGACGAACTTTCCTGCACGGCAGCGCCGTCGCGGTCGAGGGCCGGGTACTGGCGTTTCTCGGGACCCGAGGTGCGGGCAAATCGACCACTGCCCTTGCTCTGGTCCAGCGGGGGGCTGCCATGGTCACCGATGATCTGGTCCTTCTCGAGGAAAGCGAGGCGGGATTCGATATCCCACCCGGACCTCCCTCTCTGCGCCTGCGCCCCGACCCTGCCGGCGTACTGTGTGGATCGTTCGAGGCACTTCGCCCGGTCTGGTCGGACGAATCCAGGCCCAGGAAAGGGTGTCTCGATATTCCGACAGCGGAGCGAACCAGCGAGCCCCAAAAGCTCGAGGCCGTGTATGTGCTGGGCGAACGCCGGTCCACCGGGCCCGATTGCGAAGTGGTTCCCATGAGGCCCGCCGAGGCGTTGAGCGTCCTCATGGCGCAGCGCTCCGGGACTTTTCTGCTGGATCAGGCCGCTCATGCTCGCGATCTCGCGTTGCTCGGTCGCCTAACCCGCACGGTGCCGGTACGCCGGGTCCTCCGGCGCGAGGGCCTGGACGGTCTCCGTGAGATCGCCGATACCCTGCTGGCGGACGGCCTTGGGGGGCTGCCAGATCTGCGCCGCCCCATGACGGCCGGCGGTTCAATGCGATCATGATCGCTCGACCGACGCTGGCCGACTCCCTCGACCTCGTCGTCCCCTGGCTCGATTCCGAACTGGTTGATCCGGAAACCTTGGCGAAGCTTCGCCTGGTGGCCGAGCTCCTTCCCCCGGTTGCCCGAGCCGGCTTCGAATGCCGGCTCGATCCGGATGCCCGCCAGGTGGACCTCCAGCAAGGCATCTCCTCGGGTAACGGCGAGCTCGCAGTGCTCCAAGCTGTCCTCGATGCCGCCAATCAGGCGGAACGCCACCCCGGATGGGCTGCAGTGCAAAGAGTCTGTAGCGCCTGCCAGATTCCAGACTCGCCTCTGGCTAAGGGCGTCAGCGAGCTGTGGCTCGAAGTAGACTTTCCCGGCGGCTCGGTCGATCAGGTATATCACCTGGCACCTTCCATCTTTGTCAGACTGAGACCCGCCTCGGCAGGGCAAGGCGGTTCGGGAGCCCTGGCGCGAGAAGTCATCGGCGTGTTAGGCAGCGGCCCGGGTCAGGCACCGGCTTTCGCGGCGCTCACGGCGTGCGCCGATGCGTGTCCGGAAGGTGCCTGGATCAGCCATGTCGGAGCGATGCTCGGCCGGACCGCCGGAGGTTTCCGGATCCACGTGTCCGGACTGCGCTTGGACCGGATGGAGCGCTTTCTCGAACAGGTCGGCTGGCCGGGAGACGGTTCGAGCATTCGGCGTCTGGCGGGTGAGCTATTCGAGATCGTCGATAGCATCATCGTCTGTCTCGACATCGGAGAACGGATAGGGCCGCTGATCGGCTTCGAGTGCGTCTTCTCCCTGCCTCGAGAAACCGACCCCCGAGTGGGCCGGCTGCTCGATTACCTGATCTCTCAGCATCTCTGTTCCCCTGCCAAGCGCGACGCTTTGCTTCGCTGGCCGGGGCGAATCTCACCGCCCGAGACCGCGCTCCCCTGGCCCGACCATCTGCTGATCCTCGGTTTGCAGCAACCGGCACAGCGCCTTGGCTTCTTGGAGCGCCGCTGGAGCCACATCAAGCTGACCTGCGACCCGGGTGGCCCGCGCCTCGCCAAAGCCTACTTCGGATTCCATCATGGCTGGTCGGTCGCAGGCGAACCGGCTCAGCGGTCCGCGCCTCCCCGGCCCCAACGCCGCGCCTTCGGCGCGGCTCCGGTAGCTCGTCCGGTCGAGGCGCACCTCCCGGAGGCCAGCCACAAGGCGGTTGGCTACCTCGAGGACCTTCGGAGTCAGAGCGGACTGTGGCGGGAGTTTTTTACGGGCGCGCCGCGCGGAATGCCGGGACGAACTCTGTACCAGGCGAGCGATGAGTGGGTGAGTGCCTACGTTGGTTGGGCACTGGCCAACTGCTCCGAGCAGCGCGCCAGGGTCATCGCGGATGAGGTCTGGAACCTGCTCCTCGCGCGGCGCCTGGCCGAGTCCGGTTGGGGATACAACGCGCGGATCTTACCGGATGCCGACAGTACCCTGGGGACACTCCGGTTCGCTCGGGCCCTGGGATTGGCCGGGTCGAACCGGCTCACGGCCGCGCGCGAATTCGTGCTCACCCACGAGTGTGCTGACGGTGGAATCGCCTGCTACCGGATCGAGGATTCAGCACGGCTCAGCCTGGACTACGGCGTGCCGGGACCCTGGGACGGCTGGTGCGCCCCCAGTGTTTCGATCTCCGCCGCAGCGGTCACCCTGTCGGTCGGGACCAGAACCCTGAACTACCTGCTGGCCCGGCAGCGGAGCGACGGCTCCTGGACGGATTACTGGTGGGAAGACGATGAGGTAACGACGGCGCTGGCCATCGAGGGTCTCCTGGCCCGCTCGCGTCCGGAGTGCCAACGAGCAATCGTGAAAGCGGTACGCTGGATGAGCGAGCGGATTCAGCCGGAAGCCGGATCGCTCGGATCTGCCTTCGCGACTGCGCTCCGTATTCAGGGCCTGGCACGCACCCGCAAGGCGGGTTATCGAACTCCCGACTTGTTGCCTGCGCTTCGCTGGCTGCTCGAGCTCCAGCAACCGGACGGCGGGTTTCCCGCTTCCGCGCGTTTGCTTGCCCCGCCGCAGGATCAGCTCGACCGGCATGTGTCCCCGGCAACCGTCGTCTCCTCACTCGACCACGACGCCATCTACACCACAGCGACCGCGCTGGCGGCGTTCAATGCGGTGCAGGACTCGCTCCAGGCCGAGTGAAATCGACTAGCGATCCGGCCGGTTCCGCGATGAATAGCGCGCCAACCGCATGGCCCAGTCGAGCCGATAGGCCTCTCGGAGCTCGTCGGTGGTAAAGATCATCCCCCGAGACGCTCCCAGCGCCACCAGGCGATCGATCGTCGAGCCGGGCCCGAGATCCCGGACCAGTTTCACGAGGTCGGGGTCTTCCCGGACCGAGGCAATGAATTGGAGTGCGCTCTGCAGGGTCATCGATCGTCGCCGCGAGCTCAGGGGAACTCGGCCATGATCTCGTACGAATCCATCGCTCCTCGATCGGCCCCACCGGGCTCGAGATAGAGACTGCCCTCTCGAACGAGCCAGGCGTGGGCGGCCACCTGGTTCTCCGAATTCCGTTTCACTCCGATCTTGAGCTCGGCAGGATGACCATACCGGCGCAACAGATAGTAGAGCACGACCGCGCGCTTGAGACAGGTGTGCCGCCAGGGAGGGGGCAGCCGGTGAAGGGCGAGATCCACCCAGCGGGCCAGCCAGGCATCCTCAATGCGAGGATCGGGCTTTCCGGGCTTGCGGCGCCGGATCCAGCGGGTGAGCGTGGGGAGCGGGACGAGATAGAGGAGGAGGGGAACCCCCAGCACGGCCACGCCGCCCCTAACCCGCGGACCGAACAGGAGCCGGGGTCTCACCCGGGTTCCTCGACGATCACGGCGGCCGCCAGACACGCCTCCAGAAATTTCCGGGTGGCCTGTTCGGCGGTTTCCCGGCTCACCTCGAATCGCTCCACGACCGCGTCCACCAGCTCGGGAAAGGTGCGAGGCTCCTGGGTTGCCTGCAAGATGACGAGTCCGGTCGGATTGAGGCTGAAATAACGACCCTCCCGCAATTGCAGCGCGACTCCTTCGCCTTCGAGCGAGATCAGCCGGAGGTCGGCGTGGCGGCGGAAGCGACTCTGACTCACCGCCATCACGACCTACTCCCCATCGCGCTGAGGTGATTCCTGATCACCGGGTCGAGATCGTGGTGGCCGTCGGCGGAGCTCCACCGGAGCAAGGCGTTCCAAACCAGGGGTAACCAGGCAGTGTATCGCTCCGGCCGGTTCAGGAGCTCCTCATGCAAGTCGCGCGGGACGGTCCAATGCCATTGGGCTACCTCGGTCGGATCCGGCCTCGGAAGCGCAGCAGTGCATCCGACGAGCACGTGATCCAGCTCATGCTCGACGAGGCCGCCGCCCACCTCGAGCCGGTAGACCAGTTGCGTCACGTCGCGGAGATCGCAGCTGATACCCATTTCCTCGCGCAGCCTCCGCTCCGCCGCCTGCTCGGTCGCCTCACCGGGCCGGGGATGTCCGCAGCAGGCATTGGACCAAAGCCCCGGAGAATGGTACTTGTCACTGGCGCGCTGCTGGAGAAGCAGTCCCGGTTCCCCGAAGGCGAACACCGAGAAGGCGCGGTGGAGCAACCCATCTTGATGGACCAGGAACCTATCGGCACTCCCCAGCGGAGTGTCGGCCTGGTCCACCAGGATCACCTGGTCCGGGGTGGCCGCGGGCATCAGGGCCACTCCCGAAAGGCGACTCCGTCCTTCCCGTTCTGCTTGACGCCGTACATGCACGCATCCGCCAGGGCGAGCGCCGTATCAGGCGAGGCGGGCGAAACCGCGAACGTCACCACGCCGGTGCTGAACGTAACCCGCTTCCCCTTCACTCCCCCGGTCAACTCCCGAGTACGCTCTCGCAGGAGCGCGATCACGTGCCCGATCACCCGCTCCGCCTGGGTCCCGTCGGTTTCCGGAAGCAGGAGCGCGAACTCGTCTCCCCCGACCCGAGCCACCACGTCGACGCGCCGGGTCGCCTCCCGCAGCGTCCGCGCAACGAGCCGAAGCACCTCGTCGCCCTCGGCATGCCCGTGGCCATCGTTGATCTGTTTGAAATCATCCACGTCCACGTAGGCGAGGACCCAGGGAGTGTAGTGGCGCCGGCCCCACTCGAGCGCCCGGTCCAGCTCTTCGAAGAACGCGCGCCGGTTGGGAATCCCGGTGAGCGGATCTTCCCGCGCGAGGTTGGCAAGCCGGACGGTTTGCCGCGCGACGGTTCCCACCATGATCGCGGCAAAGTGAAAAAAGATGAGCTGGGCCCCGCTGTTCCAGAGCACGACGCTGAGCTCCGGATGGGGGAGCCGGGACCAGGCCGCCAACCCGCTTGCCACGGTGGCGAGCAACGCCATCCCGATGCCGACTTGCGATCCGCAATACCAGCTTACCGCCGCAATGGCGGGCAGATAGAACACGCCGAGCGCGATCTCCGGTCCGGTCCGGTATTGCACCGCCACAACTCCCGCGAGATACAGGAGACTTCCCGCGATGATGATCCAGGCGGGGACGCGGCGGAGAGTGTGGTGGAGACGGAGAAGCACTAGACTCCGATCAGCCGCCGAATGTCATTCGAGAACGCCAGCACCATCAGCAACCCAATCAGCACGAGCCCTACCAAGGTGAGACGCTCGCGCAGCTTGACCGAGAGCGGGCGCCGGAGGATGGCTTCGGCCACAAGGAACACGAACTGCCCCCCGTCCAGGACCGGAATCGGCAGCAGATTGAGCACTGCGAGCATGCTCGAGATCATCGCCATGAACCCGAGAAATGGAACCAGTCCCTGCTGGGCCGATTGCCCCGCCATCACGCCAATCGCTATGGGCCCTCCCAACTCCCGGGTAGACACCCGGCCCGTGAACATCCCGCGGACGGTCCGGATGATCTGGGTGGTAACTCCGAGGGTCTGCCTTCCGCCAAGCCCGATCGAGCGGGCCAGGGAAACCGGAAGGTGACGCTCCGGGACTTGTACCCCCACCCGGAGCTTCCCGACCCGGCGGGAGCGGCCAGCGGTGTCGGGAGCGGCATCGCTGGTCGTTTGGGCCGTGAGCCCGGTCCGCCCGTCGGGCCTTCCCACCACCAGGTCCACCGGCTGGTCGGGGCGGGCCTCGATTGCCTCGAATGCTTCGGTCCACTGCCGGATCGGCTGGCCGCCGATGGCGATCAGAGTATCCCCAACCTTCATACCCGCGCGGTCGCCCGGGCCACCGGGAACGACCTGGCCGATCACCGGCGGCAGGAACACCGAGAGGGCATTCGACGCCCGGAGCCGTGCTTCCAGCGCGTCGCGATGAATCCGGATGGTGACCGGCGGTTTGCCCTCGACTTCGATGGAGAACGAATCGGCAGCGGTGGTGAGGATCGCGTGTCCGATCGCCTCCCAATTGTCCACCGGTTGCCCGGCAGCGGCGACGATCCGGTCTCCCGGCTCGAGCCGGCGCAGCTCTTCCGCCCCGGGTGGCAGGTCGGCGGCAACCGCGCCCACGCGGGTTATGGGTATCACGCTCTGCCCCTGCCCATAGAACAGACCGGCAAACACCAGCCACGCGAACAGCCCATTCATGGTGACCCCGGCGAGGATCACGATCATCCGGACCCAGACCGGTTTGGCCTCGAAGACTCGGTGGGGCGGAACCGGGTCGCTTGCCGGCCCGCCCTCCAGGGTTCCGGCCACCGGGTCTTCCTCCCGGCTCGCCATCTTGACGTACCCACCGATGGGGAGCCAGGAGATCACGTACTCGGTTTCCCCCCACTTCCTGGTCAGGGCCCGGATCGGCTTGCCCATCCCAATAGAGAATCGATGGACCCAGATGCCGGCCCACTTGGCCGCGAGGAAGTGCCCCAGCTCGTGCACGAAGATGAGCACGCCCAGGACTACGATGAACGCCAGGACGTTGACGAGGACCGGATTCATGCGGCGAGGTCCCGGGCCACCGCGCGGGCCCGCTGATCGGCCCGCTGGACCGCGTCGAGGGAGGCGGCCGGTTCGGCCGGCTCCCGGGTTAGGGCTTGCTCGATCACCTCGGCGATCCGCTCGAACGGAATGCGCCCGGCCAGGAACGCTTCGACCGCCACTTCGTTGGCGGCATTGAAGACCGCGGGCGCCGTCCCGCCGCGCGCGCCGGCTTCGAGTCCCGCCTCGAAGGCCCGGAACACGTCGCGGCGCAGGGCCTCGAAGGTGAGAGCGCCGGCCGCCACCGGATCGAACCGGCGTGCGCCGGCGTCATCGATGCGCTCGGGATGCGTCAGCGCATAGAGAATCGGCTGTTCCATGCTGGGAAACCCGAGCTGGCCTAACACGCTCCCGTCGGCCAGCTCGACCAGCGCGTGCACGATACTCTGGGGATGCACCACCACCTCCACCTGCTCGTAGGGAAGGCCGAAGAGGTGGTGGGCTTCGATCACCTCCATCGCCTTGTTGGCCAGGGTCGCGCTATCGACCGAGATCTTGGTCCCCATCCGCCAGGTGGGGTGCCGCAGGGCGTCGGCCACGGAGGCCTGCGCCAATTGCTCCCGGGACCACTCGCGGAACGGCCCGCCCGAGGCGGTCAGGATGAGCCGGCGGAGCGCGCGCTCGCGCCCGGCGATGCACTGAAGCACGGCACTGTGCTCGGAATCGACCGGAACGAGCTCCCCGCCCCCGGCCTTCGCAGCCTGCCGCACCAGCTCACCGGCCACCACCAGCGACTCTTTGTTGGCGAGCGCGACCCGCTTCCCGGACCGGAGCGCGGCCAGCGTCGCCGCGAGACCCGCGAACCCGACCACGGCATTGACCACGATATCAGCCTCGGGATGAGTCGCGGCTTCCAGCAGGCATGCCGGTCCCTCGCCGCTTACCAGCCCCGCAAAGCTGGGCTGCCACTCCGCAATTTGGCGGCCCAGGAGTTCGGCATTCGACCCGGCAGCGAGGGCCACCAGGCGAAACCGATCCGGGTGCCGGCGCAGCACGTTGAGGGTGCTGGTACCGATGGAGCCGGTCGAGCCGAGAACCGCGATGCCTTTCACGCGAGCTCGAACGCCTCCATCCGATGAAAAGAGCCACAGATTTCACAGGGACACAGAATGTGAACTACTTCCCACAGATGAAACGGATTAAGCGAATTAGGTCCGAGAACAACGAAGTCCGCCGAGCTAATCCGTTTCATCCGTGTAATCTGTGGGAAAGCGCTTTGAATCTGTATCATCTGTGAAACCTGTGGACAAAAAGATACCAATCCTAACCCGCTCACTCGCCCACCCCGAAGACGCGATAGAGCAGCGCCGCCACCGGGAGCACGAAGTAGAGCGAGTCGAACCGGTCGAGCACCCCGCCATGGCCGGGGATTAGCCCGCTGGAATCCTTCACACCGGCCTGCCGCTTGAAGAGCGACTCCGCCAGGTCGCCGACCTGGGCCACCACCGAGATGACGAGCCCGATCACGGCCGCCTGCACGGCCGGCACCGAATACCCAACCGGTGCAAGCACCAGCAGCGCATACGCAATTGCCGCGAGCACTCCACCGATCACTCCAGCGATGGCTCCTTCGCGGGTCTTGCCGGGACTGACCGAGGGCCAGAGCTTATGGCGGCCGAACAGTTGTCCGCCCCACATCGCGAAGCTGTCGCAAATCCAGGTGATCGCGAGCGGGAAGAAGACGAGCCACGCCGCCGGCCACGAGCGCTCGGTACCCGCGTCAAAGCGGATCAGCAACAGCGCACAGGGAAGCACCCCGGCATAGACCGCGCCGAGTAAGGTGGTGCCCGCGGCTTCCGCGGGGCGCTCGCCCGGGGCGCGCCGGAACAGCACGGCCGTCAGGACGACGAGGACGAGCAGCAGGCCCGCGAGGGGTAACGAGATCGGAATCCACAGTGGTGCCAGCACCGCAGCGACGAACTGCGCAACCGGTCCTATCCGTTCTTCGACCGGCGCGGTCCAGAGCCAGGTGAGGAAGGCGGCGAGCGCGGCGACGGTCAGACCGAGCCCCCTTAGGGGCCTGACATCGGTTCCGCTGCGCCCCACCAGATCGTAGAACTCCCTGGTGCCGAGCCCGCCGACCACGGCGACCAAGACCGCAAGCGGCAGCCCGCCGTACCAGACGAGGCCGAGTCCGAGCGGAATCCCGATGACGGCAACGAGGATCCGCTGAAGCTGGTTGGTCACCGAACCGCCGGGTCAGACCTCCATGATCTCCGCCTCTTTGGCGTGGATCAGGGCTTCGATCTGTTTGATGTGCTCGTCGTGGGCCTTCTGGATTTCCTTCTCGGCGCGGGTCTTTTCATCTTCCGAGACGTGGTCAACCTTCTTGATCTTGTGGAGCGCGTCGGTGCGGCTGTGGCGCACCGCGATGCGGCCTTCCTCGGCAAGCTTGTGCACCACTTTGACCAGCTCTTTGCGCCGCTCTTCCGACAGCGGGGGAAGCGGAATCCGGATCAGATTTCCCGAGAGTGCCGGGTTGAGTCCGAGGTCCGATTCGCGCAACGCCTTGTCGATAGCCTGGGTGAGTGATTTGTCGAAAGGCTGGACCGTGAGGAGCCGGGGCTCGGGTGCCGCAACCAGGCCAACCTGATTGAGCGGCACCAGATTCCCGTACGCTTCCACCCGGATCACGTCGAGCAGGGCCGTAGTGGCCTTGTTGCTCCGGAGCCCGGAGAACTCGCGCTTGGTATTCTCGACCGCCTTGTGCATCAGTTCGCGGGATTGCTTTACGAGCTCGGGAATGCTGGCGGCAGCGCTCATCGGACGATGGTCCCCACCCGTTCGCCCGCGAGCACGCGCCCGATGGCGCCCGGCTGATTGATGTTGAACACCACGATCGGCAGCCGGTTCTCCTTGCAGAGGCCGAACGCGTTGGCGTCCATCACTGCATAACCTTTGACCAACGCATCCTGAAACAACAGCTCGGGCAGGAATTTCGCGTTGGGGTCGCGTTTGGGATCGGCGGTGTACACGCCATCCACGCCGGTGCCCTTGAGGATGACCTCCGCTTCCATCTCGAGGGCCCGAAGCACGGCCGCCGTATCGGTCGAGAAGAACGGATTCCCGGTGCCCCCCGCGAAGATGACCAACCGGCCCTTTTCGAGGTGGCGAACCGCCCGGCGTCGAATGTAGGGCTCGGCGAGGGATTCCATGCGGATGGCGGTCAGGACCCGGGTCTGCACACCCATGCGCTCGAGCACATCCTGCATGGCAAGGGCGTTGATCACCGTAGCCAGCATGCCCATGTAATCCGCCGAGACGCGGTCCAGGCCCTGGGCGCTGGCGGCGGTACCGCGGACGATATTGCCGCCTCCAACCACCAGCCCCAGTTGAATTCCTTGCGCGTGGACGTCCTTGATCTGCTGGGCCAGCGATTCGAGCGTCGTGTAGTCGAGCCCAACGCCGCTCGCGCCGGCCAAAGCCTCCCCGGAAAGCTTGAGCAGCGCCCGGCGGTAGGCCAGCGCCATGATCAGGCCTCGCCCACCTTGAAGCGGGCAAACCGGTTTACGGTCACGGTGCCACCGAGGTTCTTTCCGGCCTCCTTGACCAGATCGGCGATGGTCTTCTTCCCGGCCTCATCCTTCACGAAGACCTGGCCGAGGAGGGTCTTTTCGGCCATGAGCTTTCGCAGCTTGCCCTCAATGATCTTCGGTCGGATCGCTTCAGGCTTGCCCTCTGCCGCCACTTGCTCCTCCGCGATTCGGCGCTCCCGCGCCAGGAACTCGGGATCGATATCGGCCTCGCTCACCGCGATCGGATCCGCCGACGCGATGTGCAACGCGATCTCCCGCCCGAGCTCGGCCAGTGCGTCGCCCGCGGGGCCCGCGAGCTCGACCAGCACGCCCACCTGTCCGTTGTGGTGGAGATAGCTTTGGACGGTGCCCTTCGGCTGCGCGAAGTGCACCACCTTCCGCAGGGCCACCGCCTCTCCGGTGGTGCCGGAGATCTGCTTGACCGCCTCGCCCACCGTCTTGCCGGCGAACGCCTGGGACTCGATGGCGGAGGCTGGATGGACTCCCATGGGAGCCTCGCGGGCCGCGTGGGCGGCGAGCTCACGTGCCAGAGTCGCAAAGCCATCGGTCCGCGCGACAAAATCGGTTTCGCAATCGAGCTCGATCATCGCAACATCGGTTCCGGCCAGATGGGATGCGATCGTGACTATTCCCTGCGCTGCCACCCGCCCCCCCCGCTTTTCGGCCTTGGCGAGGCCCTTCTTGCGAAGGATTTCCGCGGCCTTGTCGAGGTCGCCGCCGGCCTCCTCCAGCGCGGCCTTACAATCCATCATGCCCGCGCTGGTTCGGGCACGGAGCTCGGAGATGGCTTGAACAGATATCGATTTCATCGTCATGCGTAGTTTCGTTTCTGGGCTAAGGGCTATTGGCTATTGGGTATTGGCTATGGTTGACTGCCTAACCCGGAGGGCTGTTAACCAATAGCCAATAGCTAATAGCCAATAGCCCCCAATAGCCAATGACCAATAGCCCCCTCAACAAAACGCCGCGGATCGCTGGAAACCAGCCATCGCGCGGCGGGCCCGCTTCCCGAACGAATCCGGGCTCAGCTCGTCGCCGCCCCACTGGGGGTCGGCTCGCCGCTTTCTCCTTCGTGCTTGAGGCGCGCTGCGATCGCCTCGGGCTTGGGCCGCCGCTTCCGGGCGCCCGGGCGCCGCCGCCGCCGTTCGGTCTCTCCCTCCCCCGCCAGCTCTCCGGCATCGGTGCTGTAGGTCTCCGCCTCCTCGTGCTCCGCGACCTCCCGGACCGGCACTTCCCGCCGGGCTTCCTTGATGACGTCGCAAAGGGCCTGGGTGATCAGGGACACCGAGCGGATCGCGTCGTCGTTCCCCGGGATCGGCACCGTGATCAGATCCGGATCGGCATTGGTATCCACGATTGCGACCACCGGAATGCCGAGCTTGTTCGCCTCGAGGATGGCAATCCGCTCCTTCTTCGCATCCACCACGAAGATCGCACCGGGCAGCCGGCTCAGATGTTTGAGGCCCTCGAGATTGCGGGCCAGCTTCACCCGCTCCCGCTCGAACAGGAGCTTTTCCTTCTTGGTGTAGCTGTCGAAATCGCCCTCGGTGGTTCCCTGCTCCAGGTCGCGCAGCCGGCGGATCTGCTTCCGGATCGTGGCGAAGTTGGTGAGCGTCCCACCCAACCACCGCTCAGTCACGTAGTGGCACGCCGCCGCCTGCGCCTCGGCCTGCACCAGCGCTTTGAGCTGCTTCTTGGTACAGACAAAGAGGACATTGTCCCCCCGCAAGACCACGTTCCGCAAGAGTTCCTGGGCCTGCTGAATCTGCCGCAAGGTCTTCTGGAGATCGATGAGGTAGATCCCCGACCGCTCGGCGAAAATGAACCGGCGCATCTTGGGATTCCAGCGCCGGGTCTGATGCCCGAAGTGAACGCCCGCCTCGAGAAGATCCTGCACCTGGGGAGTTGCCGTTACCACGTGTGCCTTTCCTAAAGGGGAGTGGGGAG
>JBQTHV010000114.1:0-2513 GCA_052389555.1 Gemmatimonadales bacterium
CGGGCGTGGCGAGCGGGTTCACCTCGACGGTGAGCAACAGCTCGATCTCGACCGGCTACACCAAGTGCCAGGTGCAGGTGGGTGCCGGCGCCGCTTCGACGGTGGACGGCGTCCTTACCTGCTCGTAGAGCAGGGATCAGGAGTTAGCGAGTAGCGAGTAGGGGGTTCCTCGGCCAGGAGGCGTCCGGTTATCCCTACGCCCTACTCGCTGACCCCTAACTCCTGACATCTGGCCCCTGGCCCCTCCGCGCGCTACCTTCTCGCCCGTTGGTGACATCTCTCACCCACCAAGGAGGAGCGATGAACCTGGTCGAGCGCGCGAAGGGAATCCTGCTCAAGCCGAAGGACGAGTGGGCGGTCATCGATACCGAGCCGGCAACGGTTGGCTCCCTGTATTCCGGGTACATCATTCCCCTTTCGGCGATTCCAGCGATTGCCCTTTTCATCGGGATCTCGGTGATCGGGTGGGGTTCCTTCATGGGGATACGGCTCAAGGTGCCGATGGGAACGGCCCTGACCGGAGCCGCGGTTTCGTACCTGCTGGGTCTCGTCGGCGTGTATGTGGTGGCCCTGATCATCGACGCGCTGGCGCCGCAGTTCGGGGGCCAGAAGAGCCAGATCCAGGCCCTCAAGGTAGCGGCTTACAGCAACACCGCTGCGTGGGTGGCCGGCATCTTCTACGTCATCCCGAGCCTCGCCGTCCTGGCCATCCTGGGCGGGTTGTACTCGCTGTACCTGTTCTATCTGGGGCTCATGGTCGTGATGAAGTCCCCCCAGGACAAGGCGGTCGGGTATGCAGTCGTCGTCATCATCGTCGCCATTGTCCTCTTCTTTGTGATCCGGCTGGTCACCCAGCAGGTAGCTCCGGTTCCCCTCCCCGGAGCCTAACCCGGAGCTCGTGGCTCGGCGCTCGGCACTCGGCACTCGGCAGTGCCTCAGCGGGGCCGGCGATAGCCGGCCCTCGCTTTTTCGGGGCGACTGCCTGAGTTTGTTGCCATGACCGCTCCTCCTCCCCGGCCCTTGCGGCCACTCCCCTCCCGGCGTCGGCGGCGGGTGCTCCTGCTGGTGGCGGCGCTCGTCGCGGCGGGATTCCTGCTGCTCCCGGCAGTCACGGGTCTGATCACCGACTGGTGGTGGTTCCGGGAGCTCGGCTACCAGGTCGTCTTCACCCGGCAGATCGTCTATCGGATCGTGCTGTTTCTGGGGGCGGGCGGACTGGGATTCCTGGCGCTCTACCTCAACCTCCGGGTAGCGCAGCGCGGGCTCGTCCCTAACCCGGTGGTTCTCACGCTGGGCGAGGGGATGCCCTCGTTCAATCTCAACACCATTCTCCGCCGGCTCACCTTCCCGGTCGCGCTTGGCGTGGGGCTGATCACCGCCTTCTCGGGTGCGGCGAGCTGGCAGGTCCTGGTTCAGGCGATCTATGGAACCCCGTTTGGTACCTCCGATCCGATCTTCTCGCGCGATCTGGGTTACTACGTCTTTTCGCTGCCGGCCGTGGCTGCCTTGCTGCGGTTCCTCGCCGCGCTGGCCGGCACCGCCTTCTTCTTTGTGCTTCCCGTTTATTGGCTGCGCGGGGATCTGCTTCTCCGCGGACGGCGGCTTCGGGTCGAGCCGTCGGCGGGCTGGCATCTCGCGGGACTCGTGGCGACGATGTTCCTGCTCACCGCCATCAGGCTCTGGCTCGTCGATGCGCCGAGTCTCTTGTATTCGAGAACCGGCCCGTTCGTTGGGGCGAGCTACACCGATCTGCACGCGAGGCTCCCGGCGCTCCGGGTCACCGCCTTCCTGGCCCTCATCGGAGCGGGCTTGGTCCTCTATGGAGCCGCTCGACGGGATTTGGGGCGATTCGCGCTCTGGAGCATCGCGGGTTATTTCGGCGCGGCGATCGTGGGCCGAGGGATCGCTCCCACCATCGTGCAGAAGCTCATCGTCGCGCCCACCGAACTCACCCGCGAGACGCCCTACATCCGGCATCACCTGGCGGCCACCCGGCAGTCGTGGGCGCTCGATCAAGTCGAGGTGCGCGAGCTCTCGGGAGAGGCCACGCTCACGCTGGCGGACCTGCGGGCCAACGGCCCCACCCTCGAGAATGTCCGCCTCTGGGACCGGGGACCCATCGGCCAGACGTTCCAGCAGATGCAGGAGATCCGCACCTACTACGACTTTGCCAACGTGGACGACGATCGCTACTGGATCGACGGCCGATACCGGCAGGTGTTGCTCTCGCCGCGGGAGCTCAACTCCGCCTCGCTTCCGGTCAAGACCTTCATCAACGAGCACCTGACCTTCACCCACGGCATGGGCCTCACCCTGGCCCCGGTGAACCAGGTGACGCCCGAGGGACTGCCGGTTCTGTTCATCAAAGACCTGCCGCCGGTCTCCACGGTTGGCTCGCTGCGGGTTACCCGCCCGCAGCTCTATTACGGCGAGCTGGTGAACGAGTTCGTGATCACCTCCACGAAGCAGCGCGAGTTCGACCACCCCGCCGGCGAGACCAACATCTACGAACC
>JBQTHV010000115.1:0-2497 GCA_052389555.1 Gemmatimonadales bacterium
TTCGGGATCCGGTCGAACCCTTCGGAACACTTCCAGGAGTTGCGCGACGGCCTGCGCGCGTGGGCGGGTTACGCCCGGGAGGCGTTGCAGCTCGGGGGCTCCGAAGAGATCCAGCTCCTCCGGTTTGTCGGAAACTTGCGAACCTGGATCGAAGCGAAGGCCCCCCGATCGGAAGCCGCGCTGTTTCTGGAGAGCGCCGGGGCCGAGGCCTGCTGGCAGGGGCTGGCTCGGTACTGGAGACAGCGGGGCTGAGCGGCTCGTACCCCGGATCCAGGTGTTGCCGGAGATCGGGGCGGGCCGGCATATTCCTGCCTTCCTGCTTCGGATCAGAACCATCCATGCGCGTTTCGCTTTTCGCCCTCATCGTGCTCAGCGTCGGTTCCCTCTACGCCCAGGATCGGCCGGCCCTCACGGCCGCCGACTATGCCCGGGCCGAGAAGTTCCTGGGCTACAACGCTAACCCGCTGGTGCTCAACGCCGGGGTTCGTCCCGGCTGGGTGACCGGCACGAACGGTGAGTTCTGGTATCGGGTCACCACGGCGCGGGGCATCGAGTTCATGCTGGTCAATCCAGCCCGGCGCACCCGCACGCGGGCGTTCGAGCAAGGCCGCCTGGCGGCGGCGCTCTCGGCGGCCGCGGGAACTGCCTACGACTCGCTGCGGCTCCCGATGACCCAGCTCGAGTTCTCCACCGATAAGCAGAGCATCACCTTCGAGGCCGGGGGGCGCCGCTGGACCTGCGGGGTCATCGGCGAGAGCTGCACCGCGGTCACCGCCCCTCGCGGAGCCAGCCGTAACGCGGTCGTCTCGCCCGACGGCAAGCGCGCCGCCTTCATTCGCGAATTCAACCTCTGGGTGCGCGACATCCAGACCGGCGAGGAGACCCAGCTCACCAACGACGGCGTCAAGGACTTCGGTTACGCCACCGACAACGCCGGCTGGGTCAAGAGTGATCGCCCGGTGCTGCTCTGGTCGCCCGACTCCCGCAAGATCGCGACCTTCCAGCACGACGGGCGCCCGGTCGGCGAGATGTATGCGGTCGAAACCCGGGTCAACCACCCGGTGCTCCAGGTGTGGAAGTATCCGCTCCCGGGCGACAGCGCCATCTTCACGATCCACCGGGTCGTGATTGACCTGAGTGGGCCGGCTCCCCGGGTCGTCCGGCTCCAGCTCCCGCCCGATCCGCATCGCTCAACCACCTGCGACCACATCCTCTGTGACGGGCAGTTCGCCGACGTCGAATGGAGTCCCGACGCCAGCCGCCTGGTCTTCGTGTCCAGCTCGCGGAATCACCAGCGAGCGGAGGTGCGGATCGCCGACGCCGCCACCGGTGCCGTGCGGGACCTCTTCTCGGAAACCGTGCCGACCTTCTTCGAGTCGGGGTTCGACAGCCGGAACTGGCGCGTGTTATGGGACCTCAAGGAGCTCCTCTGGTATTCGCAACGCGATGACTGGGGCCATCTCTATCGGTACGATCTGGAAACCGGCCAGCTCAAGGGCCGGGTGACCAGCGGAACCTGGAACGTGCTCTCCGTCCTGCGGGTGGATGAGAAAACCCGCACCGTCTTCTTCACCGGAGTGGGCCGCGAGGCCGGGCGCGATCCCTACTTCCGGCACTTCTACCGTATCGGGCTCGACGGGCGGAACATGCGGCTGCTCACCCCCGAGGACGCCGATCACGACGTCTCCCTCGCGCCGAATGGGGTATGGATCACGGACAGCTACTCCCGCCCGGACATCGCGCCCACCGCGATCGTCCGCGACCTGGAGGGTCGGATGATTCTCGCCCTCGAAACCGCGGATATCTCGCGGCTCGCGGCGGCCAGCTGGACCCCGCCGCTCCGGTTCACGGTGAAGGCTCGAGACGGCAAGACCGATCTCTATGGCCTGCTGTATCGCCCGACCGACTTCGACTCCACCCGCCGCTATCCGGTGGTCAACTACATCTACCCGGGCCCTCAAACCGGGAGTGTGGGATCCCGGAGCTTCGCGGCGGCGCGGAGCGATCATCGGGCCCTGGCCGAGTTGGGCTTCGTCGTGGTGGCGCTGGACGGCATGGGCACCCCGCTCCGGTCCAAGTCGTTCCACACCATGTCCTACGGCGACATGGGCGACAACACGTTGCCCGACCAGGTGGCCGGGATCCGGCAACTGGCTGAGCGCTATCGCTGGATCGATCCTGAGCGGGTTGGGGCATGGGGACATTCGGGCGGTGGGTACGCGGCCGCGGCTGCCATTCTCAAGTACCCGGATTTCTACCAGGTGGCGGTGTCCCAGGCCGGCAATCACGATAATCGCCAATATGAGGACGACTGGGGCGAGAAGTGGCACGGGCTGCTGGTGAAGAATGCCGACGGCACCGACAACTACGACAAGCAGGCCAATCAGACCTTCGCCAAGAACCTGCGGGGGAAGCTGCTGCTGGCGCATGGGACGATGGACACCAACGTGCCGCCCTACAACACGCTGCTGGTGGTCACCGAGCTGATCCGGGCCAA
>JBQTHV010000116.1:0-13243 GCA_052389555.1 Gemmatimonadales bacterium
GCGGGACCCGGCAGCGCATCAACATATCGAGGCCGGTTGGAGCTCGCCACCGACCGCAAGCTTGACCTCCGAACCTCTAGGCTGCACCATACCCAGGCATCAGGAGAAGTCGCCCCCAACTCGCGAGACCCATATGAACCGCCCGGCGAATCCGGTCCTGGTTCTCTTCCTGGGTGGTTCAACCGGAGTAATGGCGCAGACCGCGGATGCCGTCCCGAATGCGGTGCACTCCTGGGAGCTATTGTCCGGCGAGGCGAACGTGATCGCAATGGAGGTGAAGTCGGCTCGCTAGACCGAAGAGGGAGAGATTCGCTGTCATCCGTTTTCGCGGTTCACCCCGGCGGCCGCCGTCCTGCTGGCTCTTGCGGTCTCGGACTGTGCCAGCCCGGAAGCGGGGAGCCTTTGCGGCAGCGGAGCCGAAGGTCTCGCCGGCACCTGTCCGACACCACAGACGACCGACGGCTGCCGGACTTTCGTCGCCGTCACCGTATCGTCAGGGCTCTCGCCGCGAATTGCCTGGAGCCCCCAATGCGGGATCAATCACCTCGTGGTTCGTGAGGGAAGTGCGTTCTTGCAAGGACGGCTGGTCTGGTCGTTCACTGCGGCCGACCGGGTATTGATTCGCCCCGACGTCCAGTACGGCGTGCTGCCGGCGGGGGCGATCCTCGAGGGCCCGACCGTCCCGCTCGAAAGCGGGAGGATCTACCATGTGCTGCTGGAGACCCTCGCGGACGTCGGTGGCATCACCGGGCATGGCACCGCCACCTTTCGCCCTTAGGGCGGATTCGGGTCAGCAATGAGAGCACTACAGCTTGGGCTCCTGGTACTCGTCGCCGGCTGTGGTGAGTCACCCACCGAGCCCACAGATCCCAGGCTGTTCTTCAGCACCAGGATCATCCCGGGCATCGCGACCCTCGCGACCAGCGTTGAAGTCTATGAGTGGGGGGTCGACGTTTCGGGAATCTTTCCCACCAACCTGGGGTACAAGCTCACCGCCTTGCTCACGGCGCCGAGCGCCACCGAGCTGATCCTGGAGGTCTCGGCGGTCAAGGATCACGAGGCACCCGCGATCCGGGTGCAGAACTACTACCTCGGCCGGATTCTCTACCTGCGGCGGGGCGAGTACGACCTGCAGGTGTTCGAGGCACTGAAGGATTCGCTCCTGGGCCAGCGAGAGCTGGCGTTTCAGGGCAAGTTCCGGGTCGACTAGCTCGCGGCACCCAATCAGCGCTTCATCAGGGCCGTGAGCTCCGCAGCCACCCGGACCGGCTGGTCGAACTGAATGAAGTGAAGGCTCTCCTCGATCTTGACCAGCCGCGCCTTCGGCGCATTGGCGTAGGACTCCCGTAACCCGGCCTCGTACTGGTCGGCCGGCACCGGAGGATTCGGCGGAACGACGTACAGGACACTCATTGGCGCCGTAATCCGGGAGAGTTCGGGGCGCAGATCCGTCACGATCAGCTCGTGAAACGCGTTGGCCACAGTCGGGCGATGGCTCTCCCGAACTCCCTGGAGCAGCATGGGCCGCATCGCTTCGACCCTGGTCATGGTGGGAATCATCTGCTCCATCATGGTAGGGGCACCGGGCGGCAAGGCCAGCATTTGGGCCCGGATTTGGTCGGCTATTGGACGCGCGCTTTCCGGAGTGGTTCCGGGCGGCCCGAACGCCACGCCCAGGAAGGGAAGCATGTCGATCACCATGAGCCGCCCGACTAGCTCGGGATGCCGCGCCGCCAGCATGAGACCGATCGTGCCGCCCATGGAATGCCCGATCACCGTGGGGCGCTGGAGCCGGGTTTCCCGGATGTAGCGTGCGATCTCCTCCGCGACCGGCGCCGAAACCGGACCGTCCGCGTTGGCACCGGGAACAAATCCGGCAAAGCCATTCACTTGCACCAGGTGCAGCCGGTGTTTCCCTTCGAGCCGCTCGGCCAAGGGGAGCCAGACGTCGCGGTGACAGGTGACGCCCGGGATGAGGATGAGGTCCGGGCCGGTTCCTCGAGTTTCGATGCTGATCCGGTCGGATCGGAAGCTTTGCGCGGTAACCTGACCGGCCCCTCCGCCGGAAGTTCCCGACGAGGCACAGCCCGCCACCACTAACACGGCACCCAGCGCAATCCCGAATCGCCTCATGGCCCTCCTCCGGAATGGGGTCTTCCTCGATGACGCATAGCGGTGCCACACGGGGCACGCCGTACGGAGAGGAATTCTAAAGGAAGACTAGCTTGATGCATGTCCGGACCAGCCCAAGGCTCCTCGTATTGGCGCGACAGCCGGGCGCCGCGCCACAGCTTGCTGTTCGTCCTGCCGCTACTCGTGCTTTACGAGTTCCTGGCCTTTGCCCTGACCCGGGCGGAATTGACCCAGGTCCGGAGCGGTGCCGACGTGCTGCTCAAGAGTGTCTTCCTCCTGGTAGGCGGTCGCTACGGGCTCTCCCTCTTTGCCGGAGCTCTCGCCGCCCTCGGGATCGCACTGGTGTGGCGCGACCGCCGCGCCCACGGACCGATCCGGCCGCGTCTCTTCGGCGGAATGCTGCTCGAATCGGTGCTGTACGCGTCCCTGCTCGGCGGCGTGGCGAGCACCCTGACCTCGCTGCTCCTGCACGGGCGGCTTACCCTGGCCCTGCCGCAACCCGGGTCCGCAACCGGCTTCGGGGAGCTCGAGCTTCCGACCCAGCTCATGATCTCGCTGGGCGCCGGACTCTACGAGGAGCTTCTCTTTCGGGTCCTGTTGGTCTCGGGGCTCGCGGCGGCGGCCCGAGTGCTCCTCGGCCTCAGGCCGCTCGGCGCGGGGATCGTGGCCGCGGTGCTGGGCGCGCTCGGGTTCTCGCTCTTCCATTACCTGGGACCCCTGGGCGATCCGTTTACCCTCGGCTCGTTCACCTTCCGCGCCGTGGCGGGATTGTTGTTCAGCACGCTCTATCTGCTCCGGGGGTTCGGGATCACGGCCTGGAGCCACGCGCTCTACGACATCTTCCTGGCCGTCCTCGGCCCTCGAGCCGGTTGATCGAGAGCTTGCTGACGCCCTAGGTTGGAGTGGCTCCGGGGCGGGATTAGTCTTCCCATGCCATGAGCGAGCCTACCACCGGAGAAGGCTCGACCGCTCGAGCAGCCCCGACCCGCCCGGGAGGGGGGACCGCAGCGCACGCCAAACTGCTCGAGCAGCTCCGCCGGGTCACACTCGGCGAGTACGACATCGCGGGCGAGCTGGGGTCGGGCGGCATGGCCACCGTGTTCCTCGCTCAGGACCTCTCCCTCGATCGCAAGGTGGCGATCAAGGTCATGACCCCGGCGCTGGGAATCGGGCCCGGCATGGTCGAGCGGTTCAAGCGCGAAGCCCGAACCGCAGCGGCTCTGTCTCATCCCAACATCATCCCGATCTACGCAGTTCGCGAAGTCGAGGGCCTGCTCTTCTTCGTGATGAAGCTGATCGAGGGAACCCAGCTCGATTCCGTGATGCGCGAGCTGGGCCAGCTCCCCATTCCGATGGTGGAAGCCATCCTTGCCCAGGTCGGCGGAGCGCTCGGCTACGCCCATCGCCATGGGGTGATCCACCGCGACATCAAGCCCAGCAACATCCTGATCGACGACGAAGGCTGGGCCATCGTCACCGATTTCGGAATCGCCAAGGTCAACGAGGCAGAGGGCCTCACCATCTCGGGCGCGACCGTGGGAACCCCGACGTACATGAGCCCCGAGCAGTGCGGCGGGGGGGCGCTCACCGGCGCTTCGGATCAGTACTCGCTCGGCGTGGTCGCCTTCGAGATGCTGACCGGCCGGCCGCCGTTCTCCGGTGCGAACATGATGGCGGTGCTCTTCAGCCATTTCCACGATGCCCCGCCCCCGATCGAGACGCTGCGCCCGAATTGTCCTCCCCCGCTCCGCGACGCCGTAACCCGCATGCTGGCCAAGGATCCCAAGGCACGATTCCCCAGCATGGAGGAGGCAGTCACGGCCATCGGGGCCCATCACCTCGCCCACGACGATCCGACCCGCACCCAGCTCATCTTGCTGGCGCGGAGCGGGGCGAGCAACCGGGCGGTGGCGCGGATCCAGACTCCGCGGAGCCCGATCCCGCTCGAGCGGCGGCGCGGCAACCAATCCGTGTCGTTCCTCCGCCGGTGGGGATTCGCGGCGGGAACAGGCGTGGTGGCCCTGGCCGCCGCGGGAGGAGCGTACCTTGCGCTTTCCCGCGGGGGGAATGGAGCCATCGAGAGCGACTCGACCGCGCTCCCATCACCGGCTGTGTCGCAGGGGCAACCTCCGGCGGCACCTCCTCCCGCACCGGCAGTGGTGCAAGGACCTCCCCCGTCTCGCAACCAGGAAGCACCCTCGCCAACCGTCACGCGGCCCTCCCCGGCTCCCGCTCCGGCTCCGATCGCCGCTCCCCCTCAGACGCAGACTCTGGCTCCAGGGCCTCCGGCTCCGGTTCCTCCGCCGCCACCTGCCGTGACCGTGGTTCCACCGCCGGCCCCGCCGGTTAGGGCGGAGCGAAGCCCGGCCGAGTCGGCCGGGGCGGCGGCGACAGCGAGATTCACCGCCGATTCCCTGGCGGTGAGCGCTATCATTCTGTCCTACGCCAGGGCACTCGAAGCGGGAGACCTGGCCGCGGCCCAGCGCTTGTTTCCCGGGATGCCGGACGAGCAGCGCCAGGGTCTCCAGGCGTTCTGGAGAGCCGGCGGGAGCATGCGAACCCGCTGGAGTGTGACCGCGATCACCGTCCTGGAGGATGTCGCCACCGCGCGGGTGACCGGCACCAACCTGGTGCGCACCCAACGCGAACCGGAGTCGGAGCAGACGGTCAGCCTGCGGGCGCGGCTGGAACGGCAGGCCGGCACGTGGCGCCTAACCCGGCTCGCCCAGTAGAATCCTAACCCGGAGCTCGATCATGGTCCGCCGCCGGCTCGGATGGCTCCTGGCCCTGGGGCTCGGGGCCTTCCCCCTCGCCGCGCAACAGGAGAGTGTCCGCCTGCGCGACCGCCTTCAGGATCTCTTCCGCTTCGGCACCTGCGGCAAGCCGCTTTGCCTCGACAATTCGGTCAACGCCACCAACGGCCACGGGAATCACTTCCTTCCCGACCTCGCGGCGAGCAACGGCGCGCTGATCAGCTTTCTCAACGATGCGATCGCCGCCACCGCCGCCAACTACCCCCTGCCGGCCTCGGGCTCCGGGGTAACCTACCAGTTCGCCGGGGGTCTTCCGGTCCGCACCTCGACCTCGCTGGGGCCGATCTTTGGCGAGCGGGCTCAGACCCTCGGCAAGGGACGATTGGTCACGGGGGCGAACCTGACCGGGATCGCGTTCACGTCGCTCCGGGGCGTGCCTCTGGAGGGCCTGATCCTGACGTTCACCCACGACGACGTCGCGCCCGACGGGTTAGGCCAGCCGCTCCGGGAGAACGACCTCCTCCAGGTGCGTCTTGATCTCAACGTCAATCTCCTGGTCTCCACCTTCTTCGCAACCTACGGGGTAACCGACCGGGTGGACATTGGGGTGGCCGTGCCCGTAGTGCACAGCTCGGTTTCGGGGAGAAGCGTCGGCCAGTTTCTGCCCTTCGGCATCCCGACCTCCCACTTCTTCGCCGGCGATTCAAGCCAGCCGGTGCTCACCGCCAACGCGGCCACCTTCGGTTCCCACACCGGGTTCGGCGACGTAGCGGTGCGGGTCAAGGCCAATGTGTTCCAGGGCGAGCGGATCCGGCTGGCGCTCATGGCCGATACCCGCCTTCCCACTGGTTCCGAGGAGGATCTGACCGGTGCGGGACATTTCGGCCTGCGGGCGCTAGCGATCGCGGCGGGTCAGTTCGGGAGTCTTTCGCCGCACCTCAATCTCGGCTACGCGATGAGGGGAGGGCACGGCGCCAAGGACGCGGTTCTAGTCACCGCGGGCTTCGATCAGCTCGTCGCTTCGTGGGCGACCCTCGCGGTCGATGCCATCTCGGAATGGGAGACCGGCGCCAACGCCCTTACGCTGCCAAGCAGCGTCAGGTTCCAGTATCCGGTCGAGCGCACGGTCGAGCTCTCCAACATTCCCGAGATGCGCGACCATCGGGTGAACGGCTCGCTGGGTTTCCGGTTCCGGACCCCCGGTGGACCGATCGTGACCTCCAACATCCTGGTGCCGCTCCGCCACGGAGGGCTTCAGGCGCGGTTGATCTGGACCGCCGGGATCGATTTGAGCTTCTAATGCAGGACACCCACGCCGCCGCTCGAACGGTTCAGCAGGACATCCACCGTCGCCTGACGGGTCCTGAACGTCTCCGACTCGCGGGGGAGATGAGCGACCTGGCTCGGGCGCTCGCCGTCGCCCGGCTCCGGCAACTCCATCCGGATTGGTCGCCACGGGAACTCTCGCGGGAGCTGCTGCGATCCGCCTTCTTCCCGAAGCCACTTCCGCCCGGCCTGCCGTGACCGCCCTGGAGCTGCTCCGGCGGGTGATCGGGGCGCTGGACCAGGCTGGCATTCCCTACATGATCACCGGCTCGTTTGCCGCCGCGGTCCACGGCGTGCCGCGCGCGACCCAGGACATCGATCTCGTGATTGCGCCCACGCCGGCTCAACTCGAGCAGCTCGTCCAATCCTTTGCCCACGCCGAGTTCTATGTCTCGGAGGATGCCGCCCGCGAGGCCCTCCGTGCGGAAAGCCTGTTCAACGTGGTGGACCTGGTCGGCGGATGGAAGGTGGATTTCATCATCCGGAAATCCCGCCCTTTCAGCCGGCTGGAGTTCGATCGGCGGGTGACCCTGGAGCTGGAACGCTTTCCCGTGGTGGTCGCGAGAGCGGAAGATCTGATCCTCGCCAAATTGGAGTGGGCCCGATTGGGAGGATCGCGGCGTCAGCTCGATGACGTCGTGGCTATCCTGAACCTACGAGCGGCGGACCTAGACCTCGAATACCTTCGATCCTGGGTCGAGCGGCTGGGCCTTCAGGATCAGTGGAGCAAGGTTGTGAAGGATGCAGCTCAAGGTCAGTGAGTCCTCCGAACCAGCTGAGGGCGATCAGCGCCGGCTCTGCAACGCCGCGTCCAGCCGCTCGCCCAGCACCGGCCCGAGCGACTGTGAGAAGCTCCTGGTGAGGTGGTTGTCATCGCTGTAGAGCACCAGGCCACCGCGCTCCGTCTCGCACCGTCCGATCTCACAGACCTGATCGTTCATGTCGACGAAGCGCACCTGCAAGCCACGCGCGGCCAGGTCCTGGGCTCGGCGCGCCTCCGCGATGAAGACGCGATCCGGCTCGAAACGGCAATCCGTCGCGAGCGGCAGCCGCGCCGCACGTCGCGACAGGCAGCTCGGCACGTCGAACGGGACCCAGGGCATACTACGGATCACAATGACGGCAATGCCGGCCTGTTGGAGCCGCGCGTAGGTCCGGCGCAGTCCCTCGATCCAAACCCGTTCCGCAATCCGGACCGGCTCGGCTTTCAGGTAGAAATCGGAATTCGAGAGGATAACGGCCTGTGGCCGAAGGGCCTCCAAGCGCCGCAGCGTCGCTTCCAGAAAACGCGAGGGCGGGCTCCCGGGTTTCGATAAGGGCTCGGTAAGGGGACTTGCCGAACCCGTCGCTCTGACATAGACTGTCTATGTCACACAACTGAGCCGCCCATGCACGACCCGATTCCCCCCGGCACTCTCGACATGCTGATCCTTCGGACCCTCGTACGCGAGGGACCCCTTCACGGCTTCGGGATCGCCGAATTCATCCAGCGCAACTCCGCTGACGTGCTCCAGGTCGAAGAAGGCTCTCTCTACCCCGCCCTTCAGCGCATGCTGATCAAGGGATGGATCAAGGGCGAATGGAGCCGGACTGAAGGGAACCGCCGGGCTCGCTATTACGAGCTCACCGCCGCAGGTCGCCGTGCCCTGGAGCGCGAGATGGCCTCCTGGCACCGGGTCTCGGGCGCCATCGCCCGCATTCTCCAGCCCGCCTGATGCTCCGCCGCCTCTGGTACTTCCTGCGACGCGGCCGACTGGCCCGGGAGCTGAACGAAGAGATGCAGTTCCACCGGGACGAGCGCGCGCGCAAGCTCGAGCAGTCGGGAATGTCTCCCGAGCGGACCCGGGCCGAAGCGAAGCGGCGCTTCGGTAACGGCCCGTTGCTCGCCCAGGAGAGCCGCGAACGCTGGGGATTCGGCTCGCTCGATCGCCTGGGGCAGGACGTTCGCTTCGCGCTGCGCCGAGTGCGGCAACGGCCCACATTGGCCCTGCCGGTCATCGTGGTCACCGCCCTGGGCATCGGCGCCACCACCGCGATGTTCAGCGCCGTGGACGCGGCGATCTTCCGGCAGCTGCCCTTTCCGGAAGCAAACCGGCTGGTAAGTCTCAGTGCGGTCAGCGTCCCATTCGAGCCGGAAATGGGCGAACGCCGTGAGCCCGGTGCTCGCAACGTGGACCTGCTCGACGCCGAGGAGACGGGCCTCTTCACGAGCGTGGCGGCGTTCGCGTCGGGAGGACTCAACCTCTCTGATCCCGACCGGCCGCTCCGTCTGCGGGTCGGGGTCGTCTCCGCCAACTTCTTCACCACTCTTGGTATCGACCCCGTTCTGGGGCGCACCTTCGGGAGGGACGAGGGCCGGCCCACTGGGCCTGCCGTCGCCGTTCTGTCCCATTCGCTCTGGCGCAGCGCATTCGGCGCGGGAGACGTGACCGGCCAGGCGATCCGCCTGAACGACAAGCCCTACACCGTCATCGGAGTCATGCCCGCCGGATTTGGGTTTCCGAATCAGAGCGATCTCTGGATTCCCTTGTCCGTGCCCACCACCTTCGCGACCTTCGAGCCATTCCGCGGCTACCTGCCGAGCCGAGTCATCGCCCGACTCGGCCCCGGGACCAACCTGGACAGGGCCGCCACGCGGATGATGCTGGCGTGGGAACAGCGCCTCGGTCCCGAGCAGAACGGACTGGACTGGGTGGACGAGACCCGGACCCAGCTGCGGGAACAGGGGACCGTCCGCAGCCTCCAGGAGGAGCTGGTCGGGTCCCGCCGCCGGGCCCTGCTGATCCTCTTCGGGGCGACTGCGCTCCTCCTGCTCATCGCCTGCGCGAATGTGGCAAACCTGCTGCTCTCCGATGCGGCCATCCGGCGGCGGGAGATCGGGATCCGGGAGGTGCTCGGCGCCCACCGGGGTCGGGTGGTGCGCCAGCTCCTGGTGGAGAGCGTGGTCCTGGCGCTCGCGGGCGCCGGGTTAGGATTCGCGCTGGCGCCGATTCTCCTGACCCTGGTCGGGGCATTGCTCCCCGAAGACCTGACCGGGGCGGTAACCGCGAGGGTGGATCTCCGCGTCCTGGGCTTCTGCACGCTGGCCGCGGTGCTCACCGGACTGGGCTTCGGGCTCTGGCCTGCGATCGTGGGAACCCGGACCGATGTGGGCGAGACGATCAAGTCCGCCGGCGGGCCAGCGGTCACGCCCGGCCGCCTGGGGAAGGTCCGCAAAGGACTGGTGGCGGCGGAGGTCGCGCTGACCACCATGCTGCTCATCGGAGCCGGGCTCATGCTCCGGAGCTTCGCGCGGGTTATGAGCGAGCCGTCGGGGCTCGACCCCGTCGGAGTAGTCGCCCTGGAGACCAGCTTCACCGCGGCTCAGGGGCCAGCCGAGCGGCTCCGGGTCATCAATGGGGTGCTGGAACGGCTTCAGAGCCAGGCGGGAATCACCGCGGTGGGCGCGGTCAACGACCTGCCGCTCCGCAAGGGCGGGCGCCTGCTCATCACCTTCGACGCGGATGGAATGCCGCGCAGCGAGCGCCGGGAGATGGCCCGATACATCGCGGCGAGCGGCGACTACTTCCGCACCCTCGACATTCCTCTGCTTTTGGGAAGAACGTTCCGGAGCTCGGACGACTCGCTCGCGCCGAGGGTTGCGATCGTAAGCGCCGGCATGGCGCGCAAGGTCTGGGCCGGAGCGAACCCGATCGGGCGGGTGATCCGGCTCTCCGCTCGCGACACCACGCCGATCACCATCGTGGGAGTGGTGGGCGACGTGCGGGAGGCGAGCCTCGAGCGGGACCCTTGGCCCCAGATGTACTTCCCCGTGAACACCAGCCCGCCGGCGAGCGTCGCGTTCGCAGTGCGGGGCACTCTGGAGCCGGCGGCGCTGATGAGCCGGCTCACCCGGGCGCTCCGGGAGGTCGCCCCCTCCCAGCCGGGGTACAACCTCCGGATGATGGACGAGGTGATCAGCGACTCGGTCCGGCCTCGCCGAGCTAACACGCTCATCCTGGCCCTCTTTGCCGGTCTGGCGCTGGTCCTCTCCTCACTCGGCGTGTACGCCGTGGTCCGCTACGGGGCGAGTCAGCGGAATCGGGAATTCGGGATCCGGCTGGCTCTGGGCGCACGGACCGGGACCCTGCTGGGACTGATCGCGGGTGAGATGGTGGTCGCGGTGGGCGTGGGTCTGGTGATCGGGTTAGGGGGTGCCTGGGGGTTGAGCCGAGTGCTGGCGTCGCTGCTCTACGAAGTTGATGCGCACGATGTGAGCGCATTCGCGGCAGCGCCGCTGTTGTTGCTGATCCCTGCCCTCCTCGCAACCCTCTTGCCGGCGCTCAAGGCGAGCCGGGTGGATCCGACCCAGGTGCTGCGTACGGAATAGGCGCGAGGCTTATCCGTCGTAGAACTCCAGATCCGGCATGGGATAGTGCTTTCGGTTGAGGGTCCACAGCCGAACCCCGGAAGTAACTGCGGCGGCGGCTAGCAGCGCGTCGGCGAGTTCCAGGCCGTGCGATCGCCGATACCGTGCCAGATAGGAGCCCGCTCGCCGCCCGGCCCGACCATCGAGCAGCAGCTCACCTCGGCTCTCGAAAAAGGACTGGGCAAAGGGTTCCTCGCCCGGCCGGATCCCCGCATAGACCTCGGCCCAGGAGATGGCGGTGCAATAGGTCGGGACGCCACTGGTCTCGAGCGCGCGGGCCGCGGCTACGACCTTCTTGCGACCGCGGAGAATCTCGATAATGACATCGGAATCGTACAGGACCCCGACTATCCCGCGCGCCGGGTCGGTCGGGTATCCCGGCGGTGCTTTCTCACGTACCCGTCGGTGCTGCCGAGATCGTCCCGGTCTTGCCATAGTGCGGAGATCCCCTGGAGGGAGGTAATGCGCGCTTGGACTTGCGCCGAGCCGTAGGCTCGGGCAACCGCCTCCCGCACCAACTCGGAGATGGTGCGACCCTGCCTGGCCGCCATGTCGCGGAGCCGCCGATGAATGGCTTCGTCGAGGTAGAGTTGGGTCCTGACCATGTGATGTATATACATCGCCTGCTGGCCACGGTCAATCCGCGCCGGGGCCACCGGAGTCCCCGGGCCTCACGGCCGGGGTCTCGGCAGCGCCGTCGGCGGCAGCATCCCGTTGAGGCGCATGTAATTCGCCAGCTGGCTGTAGTGATCGGCGAGATCGAGCGCGTGACCCAGCACCATGTTGATCCGCGGCACGTTTCGGCTCTGCCCTCGGAAGCTCAACGTGACCTGGTCCCCAAGCTTACCGTCCTCGAGCTGGCCGATAGCTTCCTGACAGAACGCAAACGACGCCTTGAGCTTGGCGACCAGCGTGTCCTTGGGCCAGGTTGCCTTTACCGAGTCGGGCGTGGCGGTGTCCTTTTCAGGGAGGCTGGATTTTTTCTCCCCGAACTGATCACAGAAGAGATAGTTGTCGGATGCCACGTGCTGGGCGATGAAGCCGATGCTGAGCTGCGCCGGGGTCGGTTTGTAGCCGAACAGCGACTCCGGAATCGAGTCGAACGCCTGCGCAATGTTGCGGTGCATCGCGGTGATCCGGGTCCGGAAGGCGGTGCTGACCGGATTCGGGGTCTCAGCCGGAGCGGGCTGCTGCGCCGCGAGCGAAGCCGGAAGCATCACTGCGGTCAAAACTCTGGTGAAGACTCTCATTGATAGCTCTCCTCATTCGGTAGAAGCAGGTCCAGTTCCTTCCTGAGACTGAGGGTTAGGCGAGCACTTCAGAAAGGGGGCAGCCAAACCCCGGCAGGATATCCTCTCCATCGAGCGAGCCGTCCGCCCCTACGATCGCGACGGTCCCGTCGGCTCGGTACACCCGTGCTTCACGCCGCTCTGGATCGATCACCCAGGCAAGCCGGGTTCCGCTCTCCAGGAAGTCTCCAATGCGACCGAGCATCTCGGCGGGCCGGTTTCCTGGAGAGAGGACCTCGACGATCAGATCGGGAGGAAAATCGGCGAAGCCACGCCGGGGAACCTGATCGACGCGCTCCTGGGAGATAAACGCGATGTCGGGGCCTCGCACGGTGTCCGGATCTCTTTGGACCTTGAATCCCGGTTCGACCAGCACCTCTCCCAGATTGTGTTGAATCACGTAGCCGATCAGGCGATAGCACACCCTCGCCTGGATAAGCCCATGCATGGTCCCGGGAGGCTCGCTGACCACCAGTCGCCCGCGAACGAGCTCCACCGTCTTGTCCGGGAGGTAGAGGCTTTCCAGCTCTTCGGCCGTCATGAGACGGTCCCCAGCATGGGGCGTCGGGCTTGGTTCACTCATGTCGGACACGTTACCCATTCCGTGCTCAAGGCGATAACCAAATCTACGCGCTACACGGCGGCTGAGCTCGAATTCTCTCTCCTCACCCGCCTCGCCGAGCCAGAGCCCGGATCGCGGCCGCCATCGTACGAACCCGCGCAGGATCGCCGGCACCCGCGACGTCCGCGTCGACCTGGGTCGCCAACCGTTCGAGCGTGATCCGCCTGGCCGTACGGCTCTGCCGCTCGGCCTGGACTAGCGTGTTAGCAATCGCCGTGGTTCGCTCCTGCGGGAGTCCGTTATTCCGCACCAACTGGTCGAGATACGAGCGCACCACCGGAAACGCCGCGGGCCATTCGATCCTGGGTTGGTTCTGCGGGTTGTATTCCGTCATCGTGACCAGCTTGGCCGCCGCGAGCTCGTCCGCTGACAGTTGATCGGTGGGAAGCAGCTCGAGGACGTCGAAGCCCCGCGCGAGCTCCGATGAATAGATGTACCCGTTCCACCAGTAAGCTCCCCACGACCCGCCGATCGTCCCGCGCCTCCGGCTCACGGCCGCGTTGGCCGAATCGCCAGGCTCTGGAGGCAGATCGGCGGACCCTCGATCGAAGTAGGCGATCTCGAACGGGTGATCCGGATCGGTGAAGTCCATCACGCTCACCCCGCCCTGGTACCACCCCTGCACCATGATGTCGCGGCCCGGCACCGGCACCAGTCCGCCGTTATGGGAGACGCAGTTCTCCTGGGCGGTCTGCGCGCTCGGAATCTTGAA
>JBQTHV010000117.1:0-1812 GCA_052389555.1 Gemmatimonadales bacterium
CCCCTCAGTTGGACGGGGCCGCGAGATCCGGATCGCACTCTGCCCAGACCGAAGTTCCATCTCTGTCCGGATGTTTCAATGTCGTCGGCCGGGGGCGCGGTGGCGCCCGCAGCCGGCCGGCTTTCGCGTTCCCGCTGATCTCATCCCTGAGCTGATCGCCGGCCTCGAGGCTGCCCGGGCTTCGCTCCAGGAGGGCCGGTGATTCCCGACGACGTGGTCCTGTGGATCCAACAGGGCGACGAGGCCTCGCTCCGAATCGGCTGGAGGACCTGGACGCCGGCACCGATCGCGGCCCGCCGTCTCCTGCGTGAGCTCACGGGTTACGAATCCAAGACTCCGGAAGCCCAACGGATCGCGATGCGCCGGCTCTTCCGGCTCGCCTTCCCGCGGCGGATCAGTCATTGGTGGCGCGGGGATCCGCTGCAGTTCATCCAGGACCTGCCTTCGGCTCAGTACCAGCGAGTCGTCCGCGATTTCCTGCGCTGGGCCGTAGGGGATCAGCCGAGACTCCAACGCCGACTCTCACGGCTTCGGCCGCCAGGATGAGCAAAGCTAAGGGTACCCGAAACGAGCATCGCTCGATCGCGCTCCTCGAGGCCGCGGGTTACGTGTGCATTCGGGCAGCTGCTTCCCTCGGGGTTTGGGACATTGTTGCGATCAGCGGCACGGATGTGCTGCTCGTTCAATGCAAGACCCGCGACTGGCCCGGAACGGTGGAGATGGAGGCACTCCGAAGCTTCGTCGCTCCGCCGAATTGCCGGCGCCTGGTCCATCGATGGCGCAACCGCCAGCGGATGCCGGACGTGCGAGAGCTGTAGAAGCAGCAAGGTCCGCTGGCCGCGAACCAACGGACCTCACCGAAACACACCCGCGGCGGTGGGCGCCGCGAGGGGGCATGACAGTACCGCAAAGGCAGCAAGCGCGCAAGCCCGGGCCCGACGCCGGAGTCTTGCAGCTCGACGATTATCGAAGTCCGGAAGATCGCGAAGCGATCGCGCGGCGGCGGATCGTTGCTGCGCAGCGACGGCGGCTGTCGAGGGCCGAGCGGGAGGAGCTCGAGGAGCGGGCCCGGCTCTGGAGGCGGTCATGAAGGTCCTCGAGGAAACACGCTCTGCCCCGAACTGCGGGAAAGCTGATCGATTGGAGGCTCGAATCACAACCTTCTGCGACATCAGGATCTGCTGGAGTTGCGGCATGAGCTGGCACGCCGGCGTGCGGCCGTTGGTGAGCTGGGACCTCCCGGGCCGGACGACTGAATCGGATTCTCTTTCGGGCCGGTTGCACCGCGGCCAGCAGCAACCATGACCACCGGACTCGGTTTCCTGGACCAGGCGAGTGACCATGACTTCCTGGACGCGTTCGGTCCATGCTGGTCCCGGATGTCGCCGGCGCAGCGGGAGGCCTACGGGCCGGCGCCCGACCTTCTCCGCCGTCCCCTGCGCACGTCTGCACTCAAGGCCTGGCACCGTGCCCTGGCCGCAGGGAAGCGAACGGCGACGATGTTCGATGCGCCCTGGCGCGCCGCGTGTTATGAACGATCGGCGCTCGAGGCCGCGGGGCTCGGGCTCCAGGCGCACGCGGGGCAGCTCTGCACCGAGGCGGACGCGATCCTCCGGCGCCGCCGCGAAGTGCAACCGCGGCATGAGACGCTGGCGCGGGACACGAAGCCTGCCGAAGCGCCGGCAGCCGAGCCTCCGATCATCATGGCCAAGCCACTCCGCGCTGAGCGCCGGCTACGTGGGGGACTTGGGGTATGACGGCTCCCGGTCCTGCTGCGGCTGTCCGCTCTCCACCGAAGAACTCCGGGCAACC
>JBQTHV010000118.1:0-14125 GCA_052389555.1 Gemmatimonadales bacterium
CCGGGATGGGGCGTGACATACGCGGTCGAGACATAGACCAGCCGCTCGAGCCGGCTGCAGCTGCGGGCCAGTTCGAGCAGGTGGACCGTGGTATCGACATTGGAGCGGGCCGCGTCGGCGAGCGGAAGATCGAAGCTCACCGAGGCCGCTGCGTGCACCACATGGGTGACCCGGGTCCCGAGCTGTTCCCGGAGGCTCGGAGACAGGCCGAGGCAGGGCTGCTCCAGCGTGCCCTCGACCACTGAGACGGCGCCGGTCCAGCCGGGCGGCAGGCGGGAGAAGCAGGCCGACGAGCTTACTTCCCGCTCGAATCGCTCCTCGGGAGAAAACTGCCGCCGGGGCCGGATGATCACGTGCACCCGGGCGAGCCCCAGCTCTTCGCGCCGGCGGATCAGCTCCTCCAGCACCACCTTGCCGAGGAAGCCGGTCACGCCGGTGAGCAGGAATTCGCGCTCGGCGGTCATAGCAGGTCGCCGGACGGCCAGACGGCCGGACGGCCGGATGGTACGGCGCTTCTCACCCGATCGAGATCACGTGCCGTCCTGCCGTCCTGCCGTCCTGCCGCCGTCCAGAGATTGCCAATGCCGAAGAGGTTGCCGGGATCGACCGCCCGTTTGATCTCCCCGCTCCACTCGAGCGCCGCCGGCGAAAACACGCGGGTTAGGAACCCCCGCCGGAGCTTGCCCACCCCGTGGTGATGGGAGAGCGACCCGCCCGACTTCAGAATCTCGTCCCGGGCGCTCCGCTCCAGCTCGGCGAAGGTCTCCACCGGGTCCGGGATCCCCTTGTGGTAGAAGCCGAAGTAGAAATACACGCACACCCCGGTCTGATAGAGCTGGGTTACCCGGGCGGTGACGAACGGCCGGCCCGGGATGTTGCGGCGGGCGCATTCCTCGTGGAGCCGGCGCTTGACGTTGTCGCAGAGGGAGATCACCTGGCTCCACGGCACCGCGGTCTCGAAGGACTCGCCGAGAATCCAGTGGCCCATCACGAAGTCACGCAGGTAGGCGATCCCGAAGGTGAGCTGGTAGCCCCGGCGGCCGTTTTCCGCACCGGCCCGCATCCCGCCATGGCGGTGGGCCAGCGCGCGCACCGCCCGCTCCTGGGCGCGGACCTCGTCCGCGGTTCCCTCATACACCAGCGTGCAGGCCGCCATCCGGTCGGGGACGAATCCCCTGAGCCGGGTCACCACGAACCGCTCGAGCCGGCGCTTGAGGAGGGCGGCGCCGGCCGTCCTCGGCTTGAGGGTCTGGCTCAGCTGGAACTGGAGATTGTCCACCAGCCGGACGCTGGCGGGCGGCATCCCATCGCGGGTTAGGTCGTACAGGAACGCCACCCCGGCCTCGAAGTCGGGGAACAGCACGGCGTCGTAGCGCTGCACCGGGGGCAGCGGGAAGAGCTTCACCACCGCGCTGGTGATGATGCCGAGCGAGCCCTCCGACCCGAACAGCCAGCGCTTGAGGTCGAGCCCAGCGGACTCCCGCGGGAATGCGCCGCGGTGGGTGAGCCGGCCCAGCGCGGTGACCGCCTCGACGTCGAGGACCAGATCCTCGATGTTCCCGTAGCGGTTCTTCTTCATCCCGCTGGCGAAAGTCGCGATCCACCCGCCGAGAGTGGAGAACTCGACGCTGTCCGGCTCGTGGCCCAGGGTAAGCCCATAACCCGCGAGCTGCGCCTGGAGATGGCGGCCCACTGCGCCGGCCTCGATGCCCGCCATCAGGTTGGCCGGATCAATCCAGCGGATCCGGTTCATCCGGGAAAGGTCGACCGCCAGGATCGGCCGCTCTTCCTCCGGCGGGCAGCGGAGCGCGTCGGTCACGTTGGTGCCCCCACCATAGGGGACGACGCAGGCGTCTTGGCGCGCGGCGATCGTCACCACTGCAGCAACTTGCTCGGTGGATCCCGGATAGATCACCAGATCGGGCACCCGGTCGATTCGTCTCCCTTCGTAGCGGACCGCGTAGATCTCCTCCAGCGTATGTCCGTGGCCGTGGCGGAGCCGCTGTTCGCCGTCCGTGGTCAGCGCATCATCGGGCAGCTCGGCCCGGAGCTCACGGACCAGCCCGGGAGGAAGGCGCGGCTCGGGGACGCCGGGAGGGTAGCACGGCGGGTGGACGTCTCGAGGGTCGAGGTCGATCGTGAGGATCTTGCGGATCCAGGGGAGAAGATCGGGCAGCTCGACCCCGCTGCCGGCGTAACGGGCCCCGCGAAGGATGACGCTGCCGTTGGGCAGCAGCTCGAACCCCATCCCCCGAAAGCCCCAGCCGTCGAGCCGCTCCTCCTCGTCAGGCGGAATGGTGAACGGCGGCGGCACCACCCGCGAGACAGAGTCATCCCGAAGCGGAGGCATCGCGCACTACTATAACCCCGCCGGTCCGTCTTGGCGATGCGGAGGTGCCTGAAACAGCGAGGGCGGCCCGGTGGGACCGCCCTCGCAAGCCGGAAGCGGGCTGGCTCGTTATTGCTCCCGGCGTTCCCGCCGTTCGATCTGACCCGAGACGGTCGTGCGGCTCTTGTTCCGCACGATGTCCAGCTTGAAGCTGTCGCCCGCGTCGTAGCTCCGAAGGATACGGTACACATTCGATGGCCCGACCGCCCTGCGGCCGTCGATGTTCAGGATCACGTCGCCGGGCCTGAGGCCAAGGGGCGAGTCCTTGGGAACGTTGATCACCAGCACGCCTTCGCTCGCACCGAAGTACTGGCCGAGCTCGGGATTCAGCGAGGCGAGCTGGAGATCGCCGAGCGGTCCCCCGAACTCGAAGCTGAAGGTGCCGGGACCGGTGCCGAACGCATAACCTCGTGGCAGGCGCTCGAACTCGAACTTGGGCACCTCGAAGCGGAACTGTCCCTCCGGCATTTCGAAGACGGTGATCGGCTCGTCACCGGTTACCAGCGAGGTGGTGTGGCGGGTGCCGTCGCGCCGGTATTCCACGCTCACCGTCTGATTCGGTTCGAGCTTCGAGGCGATCTCCACCAGACGAAGGCCGGGTAGCGACTCGTCCGCATCCGCCTTCGGGGCCTCCGGTGCGCCACTCCCTGCGAGCGGCTTGCTATCGAGCCGGGTGATGATATCGCCGGTCTTGATGCCGGCTTTCGCGGCGGGGCCGCCGGGCGAAACCGACGCGACGGTGGCGCCGACCGAGTCGTTCGTACTGGCGCGCAGATCCACGGTGACCCCAAGCCGGGCCCGGCGCTGGGTGATGAGACGAATCCGTTCGCGCTCGGGAGTGCGGACGACGACCCCGCGGCGCTCGGGTTCCTGCGCCGCGGCCACATCGGCCCCGAAGGGCGCGACCGCGAGCAGGATCAGGACTGAATGATGAAGAACACGCATGAAAGACTCCTCGCGGTCAATACCGCACGAAACGCGCGCCGGTGGCATGCACGTCCACCAATGCGTCCAACAGGCCGACCCGCTCCCGCCAGAGCTGGAGCGCCTCGTCGGGACGGGATCGGCCATCCATCAGGTTGAGGACCTGTAGTTGCTGATCGACCCGGGCCACCTGGTCCTCCAGGGTTGCCGCCATCAGCGCCGTGCGGCCATCGGTGACCCGACGATCGGGATCGAGTGCCTGAATCACATTCTCGAGCGCGCGAGAGCGGGCGATCATTTCATCGAGCTCGCGTTGCGCCGCCGCCGGCTGAGGCCCACCCGACCCGAGTCCCCCAGGGATCACAACCACGAGGGCGATCGTGGCGGCGAGCGCGAGCCCGCTCACCGAGAACACCGTCAGCCGGCGGCGGAGCCTCCACCGTCTGGTCAGGGCCTGAATCTCCGGCAGCTTGCCGCGAGCCGGCCGGAGCACCGGCAGCGCCTTGAACCGGGCAATCCGTTGATCCAGCCGCATGAGCTCGGCTTGGCACAGGTCGCACTGCTCGGCATGGTCCCGCCACCCGTGGACCCCGGGCTCGAGCCCGGGCTCGCGAATCGCGAGCAATTGTTCCATGGTCAGGTGATTCATGCCGGTACCTCCTCTCCTAGCCAGCGGCGCAAGCGGGCATGAGCCCGCGCCAACTGGGACTTCGAAAAACTCACCGTCTTGCCCATCACCGTCGCGATTTCCTCGTGGGTGTAGCCCTCCACGTCGTGGAGCCAGACCACGGCCCGCGAGGTTGGGTTGAGCCGCTCGAGTGCGGCTTCCAGATCCATGCGGAGCGCGGCATCCTCACGCCGGATCGAAACCACGTCGTCCTGGAGCTCATCAGTCTCCCGGTATTTGTTCCGCCGGAGCCGCATCAGCGCCTTGCTCGCGGCGATGCTTCGGACCCAGCCCCAGAGACTCCCCTCGCCCCGGAACGAGCCGATGCTGCGAAACACTTCCAGGAACGTTTCCTGAAGCACGTCCTCGGCATCCTCAGCGGTGCGGCAAATCCGGCGGGCGAGGTTATAAACCGGGGCCTCGAACGCCCGATAGACCGCCTCCTGCGCCGCCGGATCTCCTGCCTTGACTCCGGGAAGCACACGGTCGGCATCAGCCAGCCGGAAAACGTCCATGGCGAGCAACCTGGTCGGCACGACTCTAAAGATGCTTGGGACTGTGGCTTAGTCGCAGGATCAGGTGCCTGGGGTCGGGGACCACGGGCCAGGGGACTGACGGACGGAGTATCTTGGGCCGATGCCAACACAGCCGTCCAGCCGTCCAGCCGCTCAGCCGCCGGGCCCTCCTGCCGACCTGCCGTCCGGCCGTCCGGCAGCCGACGTGCACTCCTGGCACCATCACCTGGCCGACGAGTCGGACGCCGCCTTCCTCTATCGCGAGCTCGCCAAAACCGAGCCGGATTTGGGGCGGGCCTCGATCTATCAGCAGCTCGCGGAGGTCGAGGACCGGCATGTCGAGCGTTGGCAGGGCCTGTTGGCCCAACACGGCCATCCGAGCGAGCGCCCGGCTCCCTCGCTTCGGGCTCGCATGATGGGATGGCTGGGACGCCGGATCGGCCCCAGTGCTCTGTTGCCACTCCTGCTCCAAGAAGAAGGCCGCGAGGTCAAAGGCTATCTCCGCATGTATCGGGAGGCACCCGAGGGGGCGGCCGCGCCAACCGCGCTGACGCTGGCCCGGGAATCCAAGGCCCATGCGGACCGTCTCGCGGGATTGGTCGGCGATGGCAAAGCCACCGGAGAGCCATGGCACAAGACCGGTGCCGGAGGATTTCTCCGCAACGTGGTGTATGGGTTCAATGACGGATTGACCGCGAACTTCGGTCTCGTGGCGGGCATGGTGGGCGCTCAAGCCGGCCTCGGTGGCGGAGTGACCCACGCGGTCATCGTCGCCGGCCTCGCGGGAATGGTGGCCGACGCGCTCTCGATGGGGTCGTCGGGATACCTCGCCGCGAAGAGCGAGCGGGAAGTGTTCGAGCACGAGATCGCGATGGAGCGCGAAGAGATCCGGCTCATGCCGGAACTCGAGCGTGAAGAGCTGTCGCTGATCTATCAAGCCAAGGGAATCCCCGCCGCTCAAGCCGGAGAGCTGGCCACCGCAGTGATGGCCGATCCCGAAAAGGCGCTCCAGGAAAAGGTGCGGGAAGAGCTCAAGATCGGGACGGCCACCAGCACCCCTCTGCGAGAAGGCTGGGTGACCGGGGTCGCCACCGCGTTCGGGGCATTCATCCCGGTGGCCCCTCTCCTGGTGAGCCGGAGCCCGACGGCGATCTGGATCTCGTTCGCGATTGCCATGCTGTCGCACTTCGGGGTCGGCGCGGCTCGCAGTTTCTTCACGGGGCGCGGCGTACTGCGCAGCGGCCTCGACATGTTCCTCGTCGGCTTGGGTGTGGCGGTGGTGGGGTACTTCGTCGGGGAGTGGATCGTGCGGGTGCTGTGAAAAGTGAAGAGTGAAAGGTGGAAGGTGAGAAGTAGGAAACCCACCCGAGCGGTCTAGTGGGCTTTCTCGCGGTATCACCCGATGTACTGTTGACTGTTGACGCTTTTCGCGGGTAGGCTGCAGCAGGCATTCCGGAGAGGCCATCGTGACCCGTCCCCTCGTCCTTCTGGTTCAGGCTCTGGTGCTCCTGGTCGCACCGGCGCCGGTCAAACCCGAGGCTTCGCCGCAGGGGACGGCGTTCGCTCGCCTGATCGAGCAGCTCTCCGAGCCGGGCGGTTATTTCGACAGTGACAACCTGGTCTCCAACGAAACCTCGTACCTCCACGTCCTGCCCGCATTGCGTACCCTCGGGGTCAGGGGCGGCGCGTACCTCGGCGTCGGGCCCGAGCAGAGTTTCTCCTACATCGCGGAGATCAAGCCGGAGCTCGCGATTCTCATCGATATCCGGCGGGACAATCTCCTGCTCCATCTCCTCTTCAAGGCGATGTTCGAGACCGCCCGCAACCGGATGGAGTACCTCTGCCTGCTCTATGGGCGGCCTGCGCCCCAGGTGCTCGCGAAGTGGGCCGGCCAGCCGTTGGAGGACATTCTCACCTATCTCGACATCACACCGGGCGATCCGGCGGTGCACGCCCGGAACCATGCCGCGCTGATGGAGCGGGTGACCAGGGTCGGCTACGCGCTGGCCGATTCGGATCGCGCGACGCTGCGGCGCTTCCACGACGAGTTCTACCAGGTGGGGCTTGATATCACCTTCACGAGTCGAGGTCGCCCGCCGCGACCCGGCTATCCCACTGAGCGCCAGCTCTACCTCGCCACCGACCTCGACGGCAACCGGGGAAGCTACCTCTCGACCGAAGAGCGGTTCCGAACCATCCAGAATCTTCACCGCCTCGACCGCATCGTGCCGGCGGTGGGCGATCTCTCGGGACCGGGCGCAGTGAAGGCGATCGCGAAGTATCTCCGGGAGCGGAACCTCTCGGTTTCGGCCTTCTATGTCTCAAACGTCGAGATGTACCTGTTCCGCGCGGGAACGTTTCCGCGGTTCGCCGAGAATGTGCGGGCGCTGCCGGCCGCCGATCCCAGCGTCCTGATCCGGAGCTATTTCGGGCGAGGTATGTGGAACTCGGGCGGGTCGGTCGCGCCGTTCCCGGTGCCGGCGGCCGGTCACCTGAGTGCCCAGCAACTCCAAACGTTCGGGGCCTTCCTGGAGATCACCGCGCAGCCGGAGCAGGTGACGTACTGGGACATCCTGACCGGCGGGGTCGTCGATCTCCGCACCGGCAAGCCTCCGCTCCGCCAGCAGCGCCGCCGCTGGGTTAGGAGCGGGCGGGGTCCCGCGGAATGGCCGGCCGTCCGGCCGTCCTGCCGACCGGCCGTCCTGCCCTCCAGCCGTCCAGCCGTCCTGTCGTGACCCGGTGGGGTTGGGCTCTCCGGCTGATCCTGGCGAACGTTGTCGTCTTCATCCTCATGGAAGCGATGCGGGGATGGCTCGAGCAGTTGGTACTCGTGCCGGTCGAGGCGTGGAAGCGGCCCTGGACGCTGATCACCTATCAGTTTCTGCACGGCGGGTTCGGTCACATCTTCTTCAACATGCTGTCGCTCTTCTTCTTCGGCCCGCGGCTGGAAAGTCGGCTTGGCAGTGGCTCCTTCCTTGGGCTCTATTTCACGAGCGGCGTGATGGGAGGGCTGCTCTCGCTCGCTCTGGCCCCGAACGCGGCGGTCATCGGCGCGTCGGCGGCGGTGTTCGGCGTGATGCTGGGCTACGCGTGGTTCTGGCCCCGGGACCAGATCCTCATTTGGGGGATTATTCCGATCGAAGCCCGCTGGCTCATCCTGCTGATGACCGCGATTTCGCTCTGGAGCGGTTTCAGCGGCAGCGGCGGGAACGTGGCCCACTTCGCGCACCTGGGCGGGTTCCTCGGCGGGTTCCTCTTTCTCAAGTTGATGGCGGTTCGATCGCCGAGCGCCCGGTTCCGGCGGATGTCACGCCCACCCGCGCCGAGGCTGGAAACGCCCAACGGGGCCCTCGAGCGGTGGAAGAAGATCAAGCGGGATCAAATGCATGAGGTGAATCGCGACGAGCTCGACCGGATTCTCGACAAGATCAGCGCGCAGGGTATCGGGAGTCTCACCCCGGCCGAACGGGAGTTTCTGGATCGGTTCAGTGCAAGGCACTGAGGAGGCTATTGGCTATTGGCTATGGGCTATTGGTTGATCAGTGAGGGGTTGATCTCGTCTACGAAGCTCCGCACCTCGAGGATCAACCAATAGCCAATAGCCAATAGCCCTAGGGCCTGCGCCCCGCCTCTACGGGCAGCTCCCCGCGTTTCGCCCAGTCCTGAAACGACCCATCGTAAAGCCGCGCCGGAACACCCACGAGCCGCGCCGCGAACCACACGACAGTCGCTTGCTGCCCGATGTGGCAGTAGGTCACGACGGTCTGGTTCTCGCTGACGCCGGCCTCGGCGAACTGGGCTTTGAGAAGGGAAACCGGCCGGAATCGGCCGGTGGAATCCAGCACGGCCTGGAACGGGAAACTGGCCGCACCGGGAATGTGACCATTGCGGCCCTGGCCGGTTTCCCGGCCGTGGTAGAACGAGGTATCGCGGGCATCCACGATCCGCACCCGCGAGTCTCGCAGGCGAGCGGATACATAACCCGCATCGACGACCAGCACCGAGTCGGGCCGTGGGGTAAACTTCCCCGCGGAAACCCTGGGCGCCTCGGTGCTGAGCGGCCGCCCCTCCGCCTTCCAGGCAGCCAACCCGCCGTCCAGGATCGAGCCGCGTCCCCGCAAACCGGCGTACTCGAGTGTGAAGAGCGCCCGAGTCGCGGCGGACACGGCCTGGCCGGCTACATATACGACCACCCGGGACTCGTCCGAGATACCGCGCGCCTCGAACGCCGAATCGAGCACCGCGAGCGCCGGGAGCTCCAGAAAGAGCTGGCCCTCGAGTCGCGGAGTGGACCACTCGGTCGTGGGGGCGAGGAACTGGGCGCCGGGAATGTGGCCGGCGTCGTACCCCGCGCGATCACCCACCTGGAAGATGACCAGGCGCGGATCGGGGAGCCGCCCGGCGAGCCACGCGGTCGTCACCACGAGCGGCTGCTGATCCGGTTCGGGACGACTCGGCTGCGGGTTAGGCTCCTGCGCGCCAACGCTGCCTGCCCAGACCACGCCCGCCAGAGCGACCAGACCGGCGCGCCCAATCATGGCGGGGGCGCCAGGTCGCCGGCGGCGGTGAGCTTGATCACGAACCCATCCGCCTCGCCGACGCTGTTCAGGATGAACGCCGTCGAGCCGGGGTCGAAGTCGGGATTGCCGTAGAACGGGCCGGTCAGGATGACGTTGCCGGCGGGGTCGAGGCCAACCGAGGCCACCCCGTTCAAGCGCCCTGTGAGCGCGGTGGATTCGCCGAACTGGTTCACCCAGACCAGCCCGCCGTCGGGCGCGTAGCGGGCGGCAAAGCCATCGGTTACCCCTTGCCTGCCGAAGCTGGTGCGATTGCGACTTGCCGGTGGCGTGTCGAAATCGATCGAGCCGGAGAATGACCCGACCACCAGCGTGGTGCCGTTGGCATCCACCAGGGCCCGGGCACCGGTGACCCCGCCGGTGCCGCCCGCGGTGGCCACCGAGAGCAAGACGCCGCTCGCGTCGTAGCGGGCCAGGAAGAGATCCCGATCGCCGCGACTGGTCCGTGCGACGATCGCCGCCCCGGGCTCGAAATCCACCGAGCCGGAGAACTTGCCGAGGATCGCCAGGCCGTCCTGCCGATCGAGCGCGAGCCCTCCGAGCGCGACCGCTTCGTCGGCGGGACTGCCGAAGGTCCTAACCCGCTCGAGCAATCCGCCAGCCGCATAGTAGGCGATGAACCCGTCCGCACCGCCCAGGGACGTCACCGTACCAGGCGCGCCGCCCAGCCGGGCGAATTCGCCGGTGCTCCGGAAGGTGCCCGTGACCACGAGCGTTCCCGTTGAGGTTACCGCGATGCCCTGGACCGCATCGGCCTGAGGGCCGCCGATCGGGAGAACGCCCCGGACCTCGCCGTCGGGAAGGAGCGCCAGCACGAACCCGTCGCTTTCGCCGTTGCTCTGGACTTGAATCCCGCCGGCGGGAAACGCGTGGGCCAGGCCGTTGAATACCCCGCCTGCATACGCATTGCCGGCGGCGTCCACGGCGACGGACGTCACCTCATCCAGGCCGGCACCGCCGAATCGGCGCGCCCAGATGAGCGTCCCCGAGGCGTTGTATTTCGCGATGAAGCCGTCTTCGCCGCCCACGCTGTTGAGGAGCGACCCGCTTCCGGTGAGGCCGAACATCGCGACGCCCTCGAAGCCGCCGCCCACGTAGAGATTGCCCGCGGCGTCCTGTGCCAGTGCCGTAACCCGCACGTCGCGAGTGCCGCCGAACCGCAAGCCCCAGACCAGCGCGCCCGCCGCGGTGTACCGCGCGAGAAAGCCGTCGGTCCCGCCCTGGCTGGTGAGAATGGTGGCGCCCGCCGGGTCGAGACCGATGGACTGGGTGAACGTGCCGGCCAGCGCGAAGCCTCCCGCCGGATCGATCACGATCGCGCTGGGGAGGTCAGTGCCGCTGCCGCCGAAACGCATCGCGAGCGAGGGGGTAAACGGGGTGGGAGGCTGCCCGGTGCCGGGCCGCTCGCCCGGGATCGGGAAGTTGAAGAGCTCGCCCTCACAGCCGAGCGCAAGAATCAGCACTGCCCAGGAGAGCCGCCGCATTGGGGTAGTCTAGCGAGTCTCGCCTCGGTGGGCCAGAATGCGCTTCACGTCCTCGAGGGGAATCGCCTCGACCTGGTTGCCGTTGCCGGCCACCGTGGTCGCCATGAAGAGGGCGTTGTAGATCGCTTCCTCGGTCGCTTCGACCACGGCCTGGAAGAGCGGGTTCATCTGGTCGTTGCCGAGCTCGGTGGGGGAGAGCCGTTCGGCGCCGCGGGTCCGGCGCACCTCGTGGCTCGTGGAGAAGGCGATCACGTAATCCCCCGACCCGTTGGCGGCCGAGGAGCCGGTACGGCCGAGTCCCATCATCGCGCGAGAAGCGAGCCGGCGGAGGTTTCGGTCGGAGAGCGGGGCATCGGTCGCGACGACGATGATGATGGAGCCGTCGCCCCCGCGCCCCCGCGCACCGCGGGTTAGGCCGTTCCGGCCCAATGCCCGTCCGACCGGAACGCCCAGGATGGTGAGATCGCCGCCGTGGTTGGCCTGCACCAGCACGCCCGCCGTGAATCCCGTCGTGCCGGCGCGGCGCGAGGCGGTCCCGATTCCGCCTTTCCAGCCGTAGGCGATCGTGCCGGTGCCGGCGCCCACGCTGCCTTCGGCCACCGCCCCGGTGTCGGCGGCGGCGAGCGCCGCACGCACCGCTTCCGGCCCGATCGGCCGGGAGCGGATCGCGCTTAAGGTGCCGTCATTGGTCTCGGCGACCAGCGGGTTAATCGACCGCACGTTGTTCATGCCCGGCTGCTCGAGCATCCAGCCGACCAGCGCGTCGGCTGCTCGCCAGACGCACAGGGTGCAGGTGAGCAGGATGGGGGATTCGAGCTCGCCCAGCTCGTTGACCTGGGTCGAGCCAAGCAGCTTGCCGAAGCCGTTGCCCACATGGACCGCCGCCGGCACGCGGTCGAGAAACAGATTCCCGCCGTGGGGAAAGATGGCGGTGACGCCGGTGCGCACCGAATCGCCCAGCCTGACCGTGGCGTGGCCCACCCGCACGCCGGGGACGTCGGTGATCGCATTGTGGGGACCGGGCTGATACAGGCCCGGCGCGACACCGATCGCGCGGGCGCGGGCGCGCTCCTGGGCGGTAAGGACGGCGGGCAGTGCAACCAGGAGTGGCAAGAGGGCAAAGGGGAGGCGCATTGGGCGTTGCCGGGTCTGGGTGCCTGGCGGAGTATAGCAGAATCCGGCATGATGTCCTATGAATCGAGCGGGCCGGACACTCATTTGCGTACGGGCCCTGAATGACCGATGCCGACCTCAAGCTGGCGCTCGAGCGCGAGCACAGTGCCGCCTTCGGGTGGGCGCTTCGCTGCTGCGAGGACCGACCGGAGGAAGCCGAGGACGTCCTGCAAGTCGCCTACGAGCGGATCCTCGATGGACGGGCCCGGTTCAATGGGGATTCGAGTTTCCGAACCTGGCTCTTCGGGGTGGTGCGCCGAATCGCGCTGGAGCAGCGCCGCCGCAACTGGCTTCGGCTTGCTCGACTGCGACATTGGTCCGTCAGGAGTGGGTACCGGGAACCCGCGGCCGAGGCCGACACCTCACTGGAAGAACGCGAGCGGGCCGAACGGCTTCGGGCGGCGCTGGGTCAGCTCTCCCGGCGACAGCAGGAGATCATGCACCTCGTCTTCTACCAGGAGCTGAGCGTGGAGCAAGCCGCCAATGTGCTGGGTATCCCGATCGGCACGGCGCGGACCCATTACGACCGAGGTAAGCGCCGGTTGCGCTCGTTGCTCGGCGGCAAGGAGTCGCTGTGACAGAATCTCGGGAGGACCGGGAGATCAGGGTTGCGTTCGAGGCGCTTCGCCAGGTCGACCGAGGGCAGGCCCCCGAGTTTCAGCGAATTCTGGGCCCGCGGCCACCATTCCATGGCCAGCCGGGGAAACGGATCTGGTTTGTGCTGGCGGGCTCGGTCGCGGTATTCGCACTGCTGTGGCTCCTGTTCGATCAGAGGCTCCCGGGTCGGAAGACCCAACGCTTCGAGCAGACCGCCGCCCTGTTGTCGGACTCCCTGCTCCAGTTCATTCCCCAGCCCGGCTTAGCATCACCCGGTTCGCCACTCCGGGCGCTGGATCCCGGCGAGCCACTTGGTCCCTCCCTGGAAAGGAGTCTCCCCCAATGAAACGCGTTCTACTTCCCGCGGTTGCCATGACTGCCCTGCTGGCCTTGCCGGTGAAGGCCCAAATGCATGGCGGCGGGGATCATCGCGAGCACGTTCAGCACTTGATGGCGCTACACCATGCCGCCGCGCAGCACGGGCCCTCAGGGCACCTCTCGGTCCAGCATGACGCTCTCGAGCAACACCTCTTCGCTCCTGATTTCGTCCTGCAGCACGCCTCGGCCATCGGTTTGGAGGCAGCGCAACGGACCGAGATCGCCAATGCCATGAAAGCTGCCCACGGCGAGATGCTTGATCTGCACCTCCAAATGACCGATCGGAGCGGGGAGCTGCTCAAGCTGGTCGGTGCGGCGAGGGTGGACGAAAACGCCGTCCTCGCTCAGGTCGATCGGGTGATGGCGTTGGAGCGAGAGATGAAGCGCAAGCAGATGCAGCTTCTGATCAGAATCAAGAACACCCTCAGTCAGGAGCAGCAGGACCGGCTTCGCGAGCTTCGCAAGCGAGATGGTTGACCCCAGTGTGCCAGGCGGTACATTGGTCACCCTCCATCTTGGCCTGAAGGTGACCCATGCGATCCGGATTCTTCTGTCCGATAGTGATTCTCGCGGCGGGATGTGGGGTGGCGGGTGGGACCGGCGGGGTGACCAGGATGTATTACATCGCGGCGGACGAAATCGTCTGGGACTATGCGCCCGCTGATTCAAACCTGATCACGGGGAAAGGCTGGCAAGGCTTTGATCCGGTGGTCATGGTTCCCGCTCCAGACCGGATCGGCCGGAAGTTCAGGAAAGCGATTTTCCGGGAGTACACCGACAGCTCCTTCACCACGCTCAAGGCCCGTCCCCCCGAGTGGGAGCACCTCGGCATCCTGGGCCCGCTCCTTCGGGCCGTGGTTGGGGACACCATCCGGGTGGTCTTCCGAAACCACGGCAGCCGCCCCTACACCATGCACCCCCACGGGGTGTTCTACAATAAGGATTCCGAAGGCGCGCCTTACGCCGATGGAACCGGCGAGGGCGACAGGGTGGACGACGGCGTTCCCCCGGACGGCACCCACGTGTATATCTGGCCGGTGCCGGAGCGGGCGGGACCCGCGCCCGGCGAGGTGAGCTCGGTCCAATGGCTGTATCACTCCCATGCTAGAGAAGATGCGGATGTCAACGCGGGGCTGATCGGGCCGATGCTGGTGACGCGGCGCGGCATGGCCAGGCCGGACGGGTCCCCCATGGATGTGGACCGGGAGCTGGTGGTCGCGTTTGCCGAGTTCGACGAGAATATCAGCGGGTTCCTGGAGGACAACATCAACGCCTACGCCGGCGACAAGAAAAGGCGGCCCCGGATCGGGGATTTCGGCGACCTCTACTACATCGCCAACCTGCGGGAGACCATGAACGGACTCTCCTTCGGCCATCTGCCGGGATTGACGATGAAGCGAGGCGAGCGGGTCCGCTGGTAC
>JBQTHV010000119.1:0-9304 GCA_052389555.1 Gemmatimonadales bacterium
AGGAAGAGCGTGTTACGCTGGAGCTGGGGCCGGTCGTCGAGCACACCCGGCTGCTTCGGGAGCGCCGTGTGCGTAGGGATCTGAGTGCGAAGCTGGCGGGTGTCCTTGCTCAGCATGTCGACTTCATAGAAATCCACCAGGCCGTCCCGGTTGAAGTCGCCGAAATCCACCGCCATTCCGGCGTTGCTGCTGGTACGCTGCGCCAGCCGCGGCACCAGGCGGAAGGAGCCGCGCCCGTCGTTGATCCAGAACTGATCGGGATCCTCGAAGTCGTTGACGACGTAGAGATCGGGGGCCAGGTCGCCGTTCACGTCGTAGAAGCGCGCGGCTAGCCCGAACTGCTCGGGGTCTTCGGCGAGCTGCTGCCCGTCTTCATTCCGGAAGCGGGGATTGCGCCGGAGCGGCTCGGCCGTAAAGCGACCCTTGCCGTCGTTCAGATAGAACCAGTCGGGATCGGCGCGTTGGACCAGAACAACCGATCCGAGGTCGTGGCGCATGACGACCTTGTAGTCCTTTCGCATGGCCGGCTTCACGGCGAAGCTCATCGGGCCGGTCTGCTCGACGACCTGCTCGAAGGCGCGCTCTGCCGGGCTGTAGATGTCGAGTGCCGTGTAGGCTTTGTAATTGGCGACGTAGAGATCCAGGCTCCCGTTGCCGTCCACGTCGGCCAGGGTCATGGTGGTGCTGCCCGCCCGGGAGGCCCGGCCGAGGTAGGTCGTATCCTCGGTAAAGCGGCCCTGGCCGTAGTTCAGGAAGAGCGCGTTAGGGCCTCCGAGGGCGCTGACCAGAAGGTCGAGATCCCCGTCACCGTCGATATCGGCGAGCACCGCTCCGGTCGAGGCGCGGTCCCCCAGGGCAACGCCGGCTTCTCTCGCTACTTCCCGGAATCTCCAATTCCCCTCGTTGATATACAGGGCATTAGGCCCTTCGGTGCGGCAGAAGTAGAGGTCGGCGAGCCCGTCGCCGTTCACGTCTCCCAGAGCGACTCCGCCGCCATCGGCGAGGAGCTGGTTGCGCAAGAGGGCCGAATCGCTGACGAAGTTGGCGAACTCGATACCGGTGCGATCGGAGGAGAGCTGGGTGAAGCCGGGTCTGCCGCCGCGGGGAACTGCGAGCTCGCGCCAGCGGTAGCCTTGCTCCTGGTGCCATTCGGGCGCGGGCGTGGTGGGCCGGCAGGCTGCGACCGCCAGGGCCGTAGCGGCGAGGAAGCCTCGTGCTGTAGGCATGGGTGAGGGAATCTAGGTGGGCGGTGGTTCAGACCGGGTGTTGCCAGGAAGTGTGAAATCGCATAGTGATTAGGGCGGGGCTATTCGGAGGGTCCGCGAATGCTCCGCTTGCCTGCCGCTGGTTTCGCTGCGCTTTTCCTTTGCCATCCTTTTTGGCTCAGCCCTGCGGCTGCTCAGCCCCCCGCAAGAACCCAACTCCGAGGGACTGTAGCCACTCCAACGGGGAAGCCGGTGTGGGCCGCTGAGGTCAGTATTCTGGGGGATTCGCTCACGACGCTCACCGACTCGGCGGGGCGATTCGTGCTGAGGGAGATTCCGCCCGGGACCCACGTGGTGCGAGTGCGCCGGATCGGCTTCCGGCCCCAGTATCTAGCGGCAAAGCTCGAGTCGGGAGAAGAGAAGGACGTGCTGATCGCTCTGACGCCCGGAGCGTATGAGCTGCCCGAGCTCAGGGTAACGGCGCGGGAGGCCAAGCCGATCGAGTATGCCTGGACCACCAAGTACGAAGACTTCTTCCGCCGCAAGCGGGTGGGCTTGGGGTACTACATCAGTCGCGAGGACATTGACAGGAAACGAAGTGTTGAGACTGCCTCCCTCCTTGTCGGAGTACCGGGGATACGCTTCAAGTTCGGTGCGCCGGGCCGGGTTCCGAACGAGATCACAACTACCCGCTGCGACTTCTTGAGCGTGTGGGTGGACGGTTGGGAACTCAACCCTAATCTCGTCAAGCGCCTTAGTCCTAAGCCGATGGAGGGTGATCCTAAGAACCCCCAACAGGTCACCGGTGCCCTACTCGAGACAATCCTTCCGATCCAGATCGAGATGATCGAGGTCTACACGAGCCCCGCCCGAGGACAGGCCGAGTTCGTAGGAAGTAGCTGCGGCGCGATCATGATCTGGACGAGATAGCCGCCCAGCCGTCCAGCCGTCCTACCGCCTTACCGTCTTACCGTCTTACCGCCCTACCGCCCTACCGCCCGTGTATATCTGACACGGAACGCCGCGACGAGGTGTGTCAGAACGTATCTTCATGTGCGGAGGACCATCGCTAAGTTGTTGGCATACAAGGAATTCGTGCGATGGGCCTATAGGCACGAATCATGACAAAAGTTCACCCTGTCTTGCTCTGCCCGTCGGGGTAGATGGTACACAGGATTCTTGCGCAACTCCCAATCTGGAGCCATACTGTTGGCCGCCCGGCGTAACCTCCTTGAAGTCCAGTTGATCTCTCGGGCCTTCCGGCCCTGCAGGTTTGCCCCGGCGTCCCTCGCGGAAGCCAGGGTGTTCGTTTTGAAAAGCGGCTGCAGTCAGGTATGAACCCCTCATCGAGGACCCCGAGCATGATGGGCTTCACCTTCCGTCGCACTGCCAGCATCGGGATTCGCGCGCTCGCGTTGAGCGCGCTTTTTGTTGCTCCCGCGCTGGCACAGAATGCGGTCGTCCGAGGCACGGTGACCTCGGCGGACCGCAATGAACCGATCTCCGGCGTCAACGTCCTGGTTCCGGAGCTCAACCTCTCCGTGCTCACCTCGGATCGCGGCGTGTACTCCATCACGGTTCCCGCCGCGCGCATCCCGACGGCGCCGGTCACCGTTACAGCCCGGGCCATCGGCTTCAAGTCGATGTCTCGCCAGGTAACGCTCCGGGCAGGCGATGTCGTCGCGGACTTCAGTCTCGCGACCGACATCAACCGGCTGGAGGAGGTGATCGTCACCGGCACGCTCGAAGGAGTGGAGCGGGCCAAGGTGCCGTTTGCGGTGGGTCGGCTCACCGCGGAGGACCTCCCGATTCCGGCCCTCGATCCCATTCGAGCGCTGCAAGGGAAGGTGCCGGGTCTCCGCATCTCGCAGACCACGGGCCGGCCCGGATTCGCTCCCGAGATCCTGATGCGGGGCCCCACCTCCATCAACGCTTCCGGCCGGAGCCAGCAGCCGCTGATCATCATTGATGGGGTGATTCAGCGGGTAGGAAGCCTCCAGGACCTGGGAGGCATGGACATCGAGTCGGTCGAAGTCATCAAAGGTGCCGCCGGTGCCTCACTGTATGGCGCTATCGCGGCGAACGGCGTCATCACCATCACCACCAAGCGGGGCGGCACCCAGGAAGGCGTCAAGTTCAACGCCCGCACCGAGTGGGGGTTCAACCAGTTTACCAACTACGACTGGGGGATGCCGATCAACACCCCGGTCCAGCTCAACGAAACCGGCGACCGGTTCTGTGTGGTGGTGTCTTCGGGCAGCCAATCCTGTGCCCGCACGGTCGATTTCATGACCGAGATGTTCCGCATCAACAACGTTAACGCGGACACCCTGCGGCGACCGCAGACGATGTGGTACGGCGGAAACCCGACCACTACCACCGCGAAGAACGTCTATCAGGCCAATTACTATCCCGGCCGCTACTTCAACACCCTGGCCCGGATGTACGAGGCCAAGCCGTTCACCCTGAACTCGATCGATGCGACCGGTAAGATGGGGCAGGTCGGGTTCTACGTCAGCGCCCAGTACCAGAGCGATCCGGGGGTCTTCCGGTTCTTCGAGGGCAGCAACCAGCGACGGGCCCGGCTCAACCTCGACTGGAGTGCCCGCTCTGACCTCCGGTTCCAGATGAGCACCATGTACGACAACTTCTGGCGCGATAACCGGACCGGCGGGATCATCGGGAGTCTCTTGCGAGGCCAGATACCGGCGCTCGACCCGCTCGCCCGCGATACGCTGGGCCGGGTATTCTTTGGTCGAGGCAACGTCGGCTGGCGGCCCACGGGAAACGGTGGCTTCAACGGCCTCTACGACGGCGAGAACTTCATCAGCGAAAGCGCCGCCAACCGCTTCCTGGGTAGTGTCAGTGCCAGGTACTTCCCGGCAGCCTGGGTCACGGTCGAGGGAATCTTCGGCTACGACTACCGGGCCAGCCAGGGCAGGCAAATCGTCAAGCGAGGCTATCGGACCTTCACGACGATCTCCGCCTCGACCAATCAAGGCAGGATTGACTTTCTCAGCGACGCCCATGACGAGGCGATGAACATGGGCCTTTCCGCTACGTTCCGCCGCAAGCTCGCCAGCGACCTCAACGGCAAGCTCCGGATCGGCGGGGGATACGACCAGGAGAAGTACAACGACAACAGCGGGTCGGGAGAGGTGTTCCTGGTCAAGGATGTGTTCCGCCTGAACAACACCTCGACCAACTTCGAGAACAGCTCGAGCAAGCTCACGGTCAAGACGGCGAGCGTCTCGGCAGCGGTCAACCTCGACTACAAGGACCGCTACATCATCGATGCCTCGCTCCGCTACGACGGCAGCTCGCTCTTCGGCGAGGGCAATCGCTGGTCGCCGTTCAGCCGAATCGCCGGCGTCTGGATCGTGTCGCAGGAGCCGTTCTGGAACGTGGGTTTCATGGAAGACTTCCGGCTCCGCGCCTCCCGCGGTACGGCGGGGGCGTCTCCCAACTTCAGCGCCCAGTACGAGGTCTATTTCGTTGGCGTGACCGGCATCAGCACCGGCCAGGCGGGCAATGTAGCACTCAAGCCCGAGACGACGACCGAGTACGAGTTCGGCACCGACTTCACGCTCTTCAAGAGGCTGGGCCTGGAAGTGACCTACGCGTACGGGAGGACCAAGGACCAGATTCTTCCCGTCAACGTGCCGGCCTCGGTCGGATACTCGTCCCAGTGGCAGAACGCCGGGACCTTGATCAACAAGACCTGGGAGCTGGCGGTGAACTTCCCGGTCGTGAACAGCCGCACTTTCTACTGGAACATGCGGGCGACTTGGGATCAGACCCGCACCTATATCGATACGCTTTTCGTTCCCGACTTCGTCGCCAACGGCGGAACCGCACAGGGTACCGGCTCGTTCTACTTCATGACCAGCGACAAGCGGCGGTCCTGCCTGCCGGGCCAGGAGGGTCACTTGCCCGGTGAGCCGGGCTACGGCCCTCGCGAGGCTCGGCCGGACTGCACCGGTCGCCCGCTCAACCAGTTCGGCAACATCTACGGCCGGTACTTCCTGCGGACCTGTAACGACCTTCACGCATCACTGCGGGATCGCTGTGGCGAAGGCCAGGACTTCCAGATCAACGATCAGGGGTATCTGGTTTGGGTCGGTGCCGGCAATTCCTGGCGGGACGGGATCACCAAGAACCTGTGGCAGACCAGGCTCCGCGCGGCTGATTCCCCGTGGGGTATTGAAATCCACTGGGGGATGCCGATCGTGGATCGCCCGCTTACTGGACAGTCGGGGCAGGGGACCGGGATCAACCAGATCATCGGGAACACGCTACCCGACTTCCGGTTCACCTTCAGCAATGATTTCTCGTGGAAGAAGCTGACTCTGTACGCCCTGCTCGAGGGCACCATCGGCCACTACATCAATAATCAGGGCGAAGGCTGGGGTTTGCTCGACCTGAGCTCCGCGAACTTCGACCAGGCCGGCAAGTCACTCGAGACCGCCAAGCCCCTGGGGTATACCTGGCGCGTTGGCTCGCCGGAGGGGGCAGGAATCGGCGGCTTCTACGATGTGCTCGGGTCCAACAATTACACGGTCGAGAAGGGCTCGTTCGCCAAGCTCCGTGAGGTCACCGTGAGCTACAAGCTCGGTTCAATCGGAGGCTTCGGCGACTGGACCGTGGGGCTTATCGGCCGGAACCTGCTCACGATCACCGGCTACTCCGGCCTGGACCCCGAGAGTACCGGCGGCGCGAGCGGCGGCCCGACCAACTCCGGCATTATCAACCAGACGGAGGCGTTCACGATCCCGCCGCTCCGGTCCTTCACCTTCACCGTTTCTACCCGCTTCTAGGAGCGTGACCCTCATGCGGATGCGAACTCTGATCCAGTGTGGCGCGCTCCTCGGGGCGGTCGGGCTCGGGGCGTGCGAGCTGGTGGTCATCAACCCCAACAACCCGTCCCAGGTCCAGGTCAAGGGCACCCCGTCCGACCTGGACAACTTCCTGGGAAGCCTGTACCGGCGCTGGCACTCCGGCTTGTATGGGGTAACCGGGAACGTGTGGGGCATGATGAACATCATGTCGTTCGAGAACTACTCGACCCTGGCGAACAACTGCCAGAATCGGAGCTATCCGGTTCCGGATGCGTCGCCCGCCGATAACCAGATCGGCAACGCGTGTGGGGGCGAGCAGGGCCTCATCTATAACCGGCACTCGGAGACGGGCCGGGGGGCGGCCGACGTGCTCCGGCGAATGAACGAGGGTCTGAGCTTCGGCTCGCCCGGACAGGACGCCCGCAACCGGGCGTTCGCGGAGTTCATCCGGGGTCTTTCGCTCGGGTACTTATCGCTGGTCTATGATTCCTCGGCGGTCATCAAGCCCGATGATCCGCTCACCCCGGCAGGCACGGCCGAGCCGGGAGAGTTGGCGAAGTACACGGCAGTGTTCGAGGAAGCGATGGTGGCGTTCCAGAACGCCCTCGACGCGGCCTCTGACCCAGCCGCCACGGGCCCGGGTGGCTTCGCATTGCCTTCGAACTGGATGTTCACGAACCAGCCCAGTTCGGTGACTGCGACGGAGTTTATCAAGATCCTGCGGAGCTACCGGGCCCGGATCCGTGCCTCGCTCGCCCGCTACCCTAACGCGGCGGCTTGCGCGGCAGGGGGCTCGAACAACGTTTGCGCGGATGAAATCACCGCCGACGATGTGGATTGGGCGGCAGTCGCGGCGGATGCCCAGAACGGCATCACCAGTGACCTTCGTATCACGACCAGTACCGTGACCGGCCCCAACATGTCATGGGTGGCTCAATGGCTCTCCTACACGACATGGCACCAGATGACGCCGTTCATCTCAGGGATGGCGGACACGACCGGGGCCTACGCAGCCTGGCTTGCCCTTCCCATCGCGAGTCGGGGTGTGGGATCCGTGTTCTTCATGCAGACGCCCGACCAGCGGTGGCCCAAGGGAGCCGACCGCGCGGCGCAGCGCGCTGACCTGGATTTGTCGGCTTGTTCCAATCCGAATCAGGTCTGCAAGCGGTTCTTCGTGAACCGGGCGACTGCTGACCCGGTTACCAATACGTGGGGGGTCTCGCAGTATGACTTCGGCCGCTTTATCTCGTGGCGGACTTCAGGCACTGCGGGGACCGGTCAGGACGGACCCTTCCCATTCTTCACCAAGGCCGAGCTGGATCTCTTGCAGGCCGAGGCGCTGTTCCGGCAGCAAAACTATGCCGCCGTCCTCCCGCTGGTGAACCGAACCCGGACCGCCTGCGGTCCGGGGGGTGTCCCGGCTGGGTGTACTGCTCGCCCGGCCGGAAGCGGCCTCGCGGGCGAGCCTGGTGGCGGGCTCCCTGCGCTCGTGGCTGCCGACAACACCACGCCGATTCCCGGCGGCAACGCTTGCGTTCCGAAGCGTGCGGTGAATGGCGCGGATGCCGGCGGCGGGACCGTGGTCTGTGGAACCCTGTGGGACGCTTTGAAGTGGGAGAAGCGCATGGAAGCAGGCTACACCCACTTCGCCCCGTGGTTCATGGATAGCCGACGCTGGGGTGATTTGGCGGACGGTGTCCCGGTCGATTGGCCGACTCCGTACCAGGACCTCCAGGTGCGGCTCCGGGAGGGGTTGCAGATCTACAGCACGGGCGGTCCGAACCCGTATCACCGCTCGGCCGGAAGCAGTTACGGATGGTAGGCGAGTGCTGATTGGGTTTTGGCAGCACAAGATAGTCAGCGCAGTAGTACTGGTCTCTCTCGCGGGCTGCTACAGCTACGCAGCCCCGAGAGGGCCCGAGCCCCAGACCGGCACCAACGTCGCGCTGGACATCAATGATGCGGGACGCGAGGCATTGGGTGGGCAGATGGGACCGGACATCGCCACGGTCCAGGGCCAGCTGATCGAGCGGGACTCGGCGAGTTATCTCCTGGCGGTCTCGGCAGTCAAGCTGCGGGCGGGTGGCGACCAGGTCTGGACCGGCGAGCGGGTTAGGATTCGGAACGACTATGTGTGGAACCGCTCCGAGCGGCGGCTGTCCTGGGGCCGGACCGTGGCATTCGGAGCGCTGAGCGTGGGAGGGATCGGAGGTCTGCTGGCCGCCCTCGGTGCCTTCGATCCGGGGTTTCAGGAGCCCGGGAACGGCAACTGCGAGCCTCCGAATTGTCCTGATGAACGACGGGTTCGGCCCTAGGGTCGGACCAGCACCTCAACCTCGATGGAGTCCGTAATGCGACGTCTATTCCAGTGGGGCCTGTGTTGCGTCGGCATCGGCGCCGTGGTCGCGTGCAAGCCGGAGGAGGTGATCGAGGTGGAGACCCCACCGACTGCCGGCATCCGGTTCTTGCATCTGTCTCCTGACTTCCGGTCGGTGGACTTCCGGGCGGTCGACATCCTCGAGAATACGACGTTCCATGACCTCGCGTACCGAAGCACCGCCGTGTTTCTCTACAAGAACGCCCGGGCCGATCAACCCCGGCACTTCAAGATCTTTCTGACCCCGATCGCTTCCGATCCCCCCGACAAGCAGATCCAGGATGCCCAGACGGTCGTCGCTGATCTGGAAAACGTAACGCTCGAGGCTGGCAAGAGGTACACGGTCCTCCTCTGGGGTTATGCTTCGGGATCGCCGGTACCGCAGCGGGTCGATATTCTCACCGACGATCCGGCTGACCCGGGCACCCAGGTGGCACTCCGGATCATCAACGCCAGCGGCAATTCGATCGACGGTCGAGCGTACGTGACTTCCGCGGGCGCCCCGGCGACGGCAACTTGGTCCGCGGTTCCGGCGCTGTCGTCTTCCGCGTACTCCAACTTCGCCACCAACTCCTCGATCACGTTCTCCGCGCGGGATGTTGGCGCCGCGGCGAACCTCGCCACCGGAGTAGCTCCGGCCGGCACGGCGCAGCTGGTGGATTTCGAGGCGATCCCGGGCACCAACGTTGCTGGCTCGGCGATTGTCGGGATCTTCGCGCCCCGCTCGGTGGCGGGAAGCGCCGCGCCCAACATCACGAGTGCCGGGTTCATCTTCGGCTTCGACCGCCGGCCGCCCCGGACCTGTGCGCTCTGCGCACCGGCGCAGTGATGGGGTAGCGGAAAACCGCGCGTGTTAGCGAGGTGGAGGCCGCCGGGTGCACGAC
>JBQTHV010000120.1:0-7963 GCA_052389555.1 Gemmatimonadales bacterium
TGGAAGCGGTGTTCCTTCCGCTCCGCGGGGTTACCCAGGTCGTGTCGGGGTACACTGGCGGACGGGTCCCGAAGCCGAGCTACCAGGCGGTGTGTACCGGCCTCACGGGCCACGCCGAGGCGATCCAAGTCAGCTTCGATCCCGCGGTGATCTCCTATCGCGAGCTGGTCGAGCATTTCTTCGCTTTTCACGACCCAACCACCCTCAACCGCCAGGGGCCCGACACCGGCACCCAATACCGCTCCGGGATCTTCTACCACTCCCCCGAACAGAAAGACCAGGCGGAGGAGGTCATCCGCGAGCTCGAGCGCAACCAGACCTTCGACGCTCCGATCGTGACCGAGCTCGCCCCGGCCGGCGAGTTCTATACGGCAGAGGCGTATCACCAGGACTACTACCGGCGAAACCCCAACAAGGCCTACTGCGCCGCGACCATCACGCCCAAGGTGGCCAAGCTCCGGCGGCAGTACGCCGAGCGGCTCAAACCCGAAGCTCGGATCACGACCTGAGTGCGAAAACCGGCACGTCGGATCTCCCGGTGAGGGAGTAGCCCCCGGGGGGGGCCGCACCGTGGTGGCGACGCGACGGTCGGTCTCCGGAGGAATGAGCCTGGATCGAGGCTAAGCGGCTCTGCTCCAGCGAGTTAGGTCACGTCACCAGCAGCGCCTACCCCGGCATATCGCTTGCTTCTCTCGGAGCCAGGCTTGTTGGCCCCCGAGGAGAAGCAGCATGTCACAACGTCATCTCAATCCGAGGCTGGGTCTCGCCCTAATCGCGGCGGTCCTCATGCTACCGATGCGGGCCGCCGCCGAGGAATGTGTCCAGCGCGACATGCCTAACACGGTCTATGCGGGAGATCCCGCATCGGGCTGGACCAGCTCGCTCATGGGCAGTGGGACCATCGGCATCACCGGAACCAACCCGCGAAGCGGGAACGGCTCGCTCGAGGGTTGGGTCAATGGCAGTCTCTTCGACTGGTCGTTCTTCCGCCGTGCCGAGGGATCTGCGTGGGGGCTTCTGAGCGACATCAATTGCCTGAGCTTCGAGTGGTGGCGGGAGGCCCCCGGCCTTGGTTCGCCGATCGACGCGACCTGGATCAACCAGACCCCGGCATTCCGGGTTCTGATCAAGGAGGGCGACAGCTACAGCCAGCTCATCTGGGAAGGGTGGTACAACAACGGCGGCGCGACGGCGAACGGTACCTGGAATTTCTCCGACATTACCAACGCGCTTTTCTGGCGACACTTCGAGGGTGGCCTCGAGTACACCTACCAGGGCTGCGCCAATACCTCGTTCCAGGGCTCGTCGACGCTGCTGACCCATACCCTGGCAGGCTGGGTCCAGAATTGTTATTCGCCCACCGCCGAGGTCTATGGGATCATGCTTGGCCTGGGAAGCTACTGGCCGGCCCAGTATCACGCCTGGTTCGACAACGTACAGCTCTCGTTTGGCCGTAACGGCTTTGTGGTGGAAGACAACTTCGAGCTCCCTGAGACGGCCGCGCCCGAGCCGGCCACCCTTATCCTGCTCGGCACCGGCTTATCGTCCCTCGCGGGCGCTGGGTATCTCAAGCGCCGGCGGCGGAACAACCCCAACACGTCGGTGTGAGGCTGGCTATTGGCTATTGGCTATTGGTTGCGACGAGGATCCCCCCTCAGCGGCCAATAGCCATTAGCCAATAGCCACCAAGCTCGGCGCCTCTTGTGCTCGCTGGTCTCACGATATATCGTACGTTATGTCTCACGCTATGCCTTACGAGGTATCGAGCTATGCATAAGTCACGCGACGACTGGGGATTTGGAGATCTCGCCGATTTCTTTTCGGTCGAGCTGCCCGGGATCTTCGGCATTCGGGTCGGGGGACCCCGAGGTCGGTATCGGGGTCGCCGGGGTCGCACCCAGATGTTCGAATCGGGCGAGGTCAAGTTCGTGATTCTCCGTCTGCTCAAGGAGAAGCCCCGCCACGGGTACGAGATCATCAAGGCGTTGGAGGAGCGCTTCGCCGGCTGCTATTCCCCGTCGGCCGGGACAGTCTATCCCACGCTGCAACTGCTGGAGGACCAGGGTTACGTCCGGGTGGTCGAGGAGAACGGCAAGAAGGTCTACCACCTCACCGCCGAGGGCAAGGCCTTTCTGGAGGAGCACAAGGACGCGCTCGAGGACATTCTGGAGCGGGTTAGGGAGACTGTGCGGGACGTAGCCGGAGGCCCGATGGGCGATCTGCACCAGGCCTTCGCCCGGGTTGCGAGGGCCACCTACAAGCGGGCCTGGCGGTTCGGCCCTGCCCATCCCGCCATGCCTCGTATCGTAGAGATTCTCAAGCGGGCGGCGTCGGATATCGAAGCGGAATGGAGCCGGTCGTAAGGCCCCTTCGCCGGCCTTTCACGAAGTCTTCAGGCAAAGCGGTTGAGCTTTGCGCCATGAGGACGCTGAGCTCATTCGTTCTGGCCGCGGCACTTGCCTGCCGGTATCAGGGAACCCCGGTCCCCATCGAGGGCGACGTTCAGCTCCTCGCGGGCGAATGGGAAGGCACCTACGCGAGCGAAGAAACCGGCCGGAGCGGCATCATCACCTTTTCGCTCAAGGCGGGGACCGACTCGGCGTTCGGCGATGTCCTGATGGTGCCCCGCGAGGTCGAGCATCTCGCCCCGCCCGCCGAGCCGGGCGCCTATGCCCCACGGGCCACCCCGCGGTTGCTTCGCATTTCCTTCGTCTGGTGTGTAGCGGGGGAAGTGACCGGCCGGCTGGACCCCTATGAGGATCCGGAAACCGGGGCGCGGGTATCCACCACCTTCGAAGGCCGGCTCCAGCATAACACGCTGAAGGGCACCTCCGTGTCGTATTATCCGGCCACCGGCCGCAAAGTGACCGGAAGGTGGTCGGTGACCCGGAAGGCGGGCGGTCAGACGGACAGACGGGTCAGTATGGAGCTCCAGCAAGGGCCGAGCACCCAACGCGGAGCACCGAACGCCCCAAACGCCGAGTGCCCAGTGCGCAGGACCGAATCACCTCCCACCTTCTGACCGTCTGACCGCCTGACCGTCTGACCGCCTGACCGCCCCGTTCGCCCTGTTCGCCCTGTTCGCCCTGTTCGCCCTGTGGTGCGCCAGCGCGGAAGGTTCGGGCATCGTAGTACGTTTAGGAAGCCATGTCTCCGCCCCCGCCCCCCATCGACCCCACCCCGGATCCCGAACTGCTCGTCCAGCTCAAGAGCGCGCTCGATCCGAGCTACGACATCGAGCGGGAGATCGGCAGCGGGATGAGCCGGGTCTTTGTCGCCACCGAGCGGGCCCTGGGCCGCAAGGTGGTCATCAAGGTATTGCCTCCCGAACTCACGGCGGGGGTCAATCGCGACCGGTTCCGGCGGGAGATTCAATTCGCGGCCAGGCTTCAGCACCCCCACATCGTGCCGCTCCTCACGGCGGGGCAAGTGGGCGACATCCTCTACTACACCATGCCGCTGGTCGAGGGCGAAACCCTGCGCGCCCGGCTTGAGCGGCAGGGCCGCATGTCTCCCGCCGAGGTCGTCTCGATTCTTCAGGACGTGGTGGATGCCCTGGCCTACGCGCACACCCAGGGACTGGTTCACCGGGACATCAAGCCCGAGAACATTCTGCTCCAGCGCCACCACGCGCTGGTCACTGACTTTGGCGTGGCGAAGGCGATTCGCGAAGCCCTGCCGGGGACCGCGGCCACCACCATCGGGATCGCGGTAGGGACACCGGCCTACATGGCGCCCGAGCAGCTCGCCGCGGACCCGGCGGCCGATCACCGCGTCGATCTCTACGCCGCGGGCCTGCTCGGATACGAGCTCCTCTCGGGCAGTTCGCCGTTCAGCGGGTCCTCACCCCAGCGCACCCTGGCGCGGCAGATGACCGAGCGGCCCACCCCGCCGCACCTGGGCCGCTCCGACGTTCCGCCCGGGCTTTCCGCGCTCATCATGCGATGCCTGGAGAAAGACCCCGCAGCCCGGTTCCAGACCGCCGACGAATTACTCCAGGCGCTCGCGGCAGTGCGGGTTACGTCGTCCGGCATGCGAGGCCTGCGACGCACCATCACCCTCGCGGCGATGCCACCCGCGAGGCGCCGGCTCGTCCTGGGCAGCATGCTGGTGTTGCTCCTGGCCACCGGCATCGCGCTCTACTCCATGCTGGGCGCCCATCGCACCGCCGCGCCGCGCGGGCCGGACAGCGGCACTGTCGCCGACTCGGCAAACCGGCGGGAGTCCGGCGCGGTCGCAGTCCTAACCCGCGCGGATTCGGAAGCAATCGCGGCCGCCTTCGCCCGGCGGATCCTCGAGCAGCGCGGGCCCGGGCCGGCCCCGGCCCCCCCGGCCCCCCCGCCGCCCCCCCCGCCCCCCTCCCCCGTGCCTCCTCCAGCCGTGCCTCCGACCAGTCAGCCTACTCTGGTGACGCCGCCGGTGATCACGCTGCCCGGTATCCCGATCGCGCCGGGCGTTCAGTACACTCGGGGGCAGTTCGACTCGATCCGGATTCAGGTCGAACGGATGGTCGCCGATTCCATTTTGCGCGCGCTCGCGAGGCATCGAACTGCGATCCGGCCCCCACTGCAAAAGGACCTGGAGAAGGGTCCGGAGTTCGCGCCAAAGCCCGGTGAGCCGGGTAGTAGTCCCGGCCGGCTGGTGGTTCTCCAGATCGTTGACGTGAGCCCCGGACGAACACTTGGCGACCTTGCTACGGCCTTAACCGATTCGCTGGTACAGTCTCTCCGGAAGAAGGCGGAGACCGGCGCGACGGGGGGTGGGAAGATTCAGATCCTGAGCGGAAAGCGAGTGGACGACCTGGAGCGTGAGCTCCAGAGCGACCAACTCCTCGGTATGTCACTTGGTGCCACCACTGTTCTACGGGGGTCGCTCGCCGCCCGTCGCGATAGTCTCCTGCTGTTTGTTGCGATGTACGACACCCGGGACCAGCGCTACCTCCGGTCCTTCCGTGCGCTGGCTCCGCGCACCGACCCCGGTGCGCTGGTCAGTCGGATTGTGGGCCAGATGGGAACTGGAATGAGCCGTCCGGTGCGGCGGGGGCCGGAATAAGAGATTGCCGACCGAACCTTGATTCTGATCCGAGGATCAGTCCACAACCTGAGTTGTGGTTATCCAGATTCGATCGGCAATCTGACCTAGGGACGCTTGCAGCCTCCCCCTCGCACACAGCCCGATTTCGCTACTTGGCCTTTCCTTCCCCGGGGCACTTCACCCGCTGGAATCGCACTTCGATGCTGGGCCCGTCTCCCTCGTTGCGGGGAATCAACGCTCCGTCGGACGCCATCCGGTAGATGATCCGGGTCGGGAATCCCTTCTTGGTGGAATTCTCGAACACCATGTATTCATCCGCGAGGGTCTTCAACGGATACACGTCCTCCGGCTTGCCGTCGCTCGAGGCGGCGAACACCACCATCGAGTCCACCCACTGAATTCGGGTGAACTCGTAGCCCGTGGCGCGGTCCTTGGTCAGGTAACGGGTAGTCGCGAGCAGCAGGTTCTCCGAGGGTGAACTCCAGTTCTCCTCGACGTAGCTGTCCTTGTCGGTCTGAACCCGCCAGCAACCCTCGAGGAACTTGAACTTGGAGAAATCCACGGTGGGCTTGGCTGGCGGCGCCGCCTTCTCAGCGGGCTTGGGCGGCTTGGGGTCTTCCTGGGCCGCGAGCGCTGGTACCGCGAACGGGATTGCAGCGAGAAGCAAGAAGGTGCGCATGGGGCTATTGGCTGGGCTATGGGCTATCGGCTATTGGCTATCGGTGATTCCGTAATCGGGTGGCTTTATCCGTGCAGGGAACTTAACCTATAGCCAATAGCCAATAGCCAATAGCCAATAGCCCATAGCCCCCTGATGACGACGACCATCCGTGAGACGGCCCGCCTCCCCTTCAACGTCAAGGACCTCGGTCTGGCCGAGTTCGGCCGCAAGGAGATCCGGCTCGCCGAGCAGGAGATGCCAGGCCTCCTGGCGATCCGGGCCGAGTTCGCCGGGCAGCAGCCGCTCGCGGGGGCCAGGATCATGGGCTCGCTCCACATGACGGTGCAGACCGCCGTGCTGATCGAGACGCTGAGCCAGTTGGGGGCCGACGTTCGGTGGGTGTCGTGCAACATCTTCTCGACTCAGGACCATGCTGCCGCCGCGGTCGTCGTGGGGAAGCACGGCACCCCCGCCAATCCGAAAGGCACCCCGGTGTTCGCCTGGAAGGGCGAAACGCTGGAAGAGTACTGGTGGTGCACCGAGCAGGCCCTCATGTGGCCCGACGGATCGGGACCTACGCTGTTGCTCGATGACGGCGGCGACGCGACCCTGCTCGTGCACAAGGGCTACGAGTTCGAGCAAGCCGGCCGCGTCCCGGGGTTCGATCCCGATCGCGATCCCGAGGAGTGGGGAGTAATCCTCGATCTGCTGCGCGCCGAGCAGGACAAGCATCCCGGCCGGTGGACCCGCCTGGTGCGCGACGTGGTAGGCGTCTCGGAGGAAACTACGACCGGGGTCCGCCGGCTCTACGAGATGATGCGCAACGGGTCGCTGCTCTTCCCGGCGATCAACGTCAACGATTCGGTGACCAAGTCGAAGTTCGACAACATCTATGGTTGCCGGCACTCGGTGATCGACGGGCTGAACCGGGCCACCGACGTCATGCTGTCAGGCAAGGTCGCGGTCGTGTGCGGGTACGGCGAGGTCGGCAAAGGCTGTGCCCAGGCACTGCGGGGGCAGGGTGCCCGGGTGATCGTGACGGAGATCGATCCCATCTGCGCGCTCCAGGCCGCGATGGAGGGCTATCAGGTCACCGCGCTCGAAGATATCGTCGAGACGGCCGACATCTTCATCACCGCCACCGGCAACTTCAACATCATCACCGCCGAGCACATGGCGCGGATGAAAGACAAGGCGATCGTGGGGAACATCGGCCACTTCGACAACGAGATCGACATGGCCGGGCTCAAGAAAGTTCCCGGCATCAAGCGGGTTAACATCAAGCCGCAGTACGACGAGTGGGTCTTCCCCGACGGACACAGCGTGCTGGTGCTGGCCGAAGGCCGGCTGCTCAACCTGGGCTGTGCCACGGGGCATCCGAGCTTCGTGATGTCGGCGAGCTTCACCAACCAGGTGATGGCGCAGATCGAGCTGCACCGGAACGCCGGCAAATACCAGAAAGAAGTGTACGTCCTGCCCAAGCACCTCGATGAGAAGGTGGCCCGGCTCCACCTGTCCAAGCTCGGCGTGAAGCTCACCGAGCTCACTGAGGAGCAGGCGCAGTACATCGGGGTCAAGCGGGAAGGGCCTTACAAGCCGGAACACTACCGGTACTGACAGACGGTCAGACGGACAGGCGGACAGGCGGACAGGCGGACAGACGGTCAGACGGTCAGACGGACAGACGGTCAGGCGGTCAGGCGGTCAGGCGGTCACGGGCGGGACCTCCCGACCGCAGAACCGGCACACCCGGGCCCGCACCAGAATCCGCTCGGCGCAGTAGGGACACTCGCGCTCCTCGCGCTGCTCGACCCCGAGCCCACGCAGCCTGGCACTCCGGTCCTCGGAGCCCAGCGCTTCCGCCTGTACGCTCTTACGGAACTCGAGCGGGGCCGCGATCCGCTCGAACTGCTCCTGGGTGCCGCCGGTTCCTGTGACGGTGATGGTGCCGAAGCCCAGCAGCCGGCCCAGCAGACCCTGATCGACCCCCACCGCTTCGACCTTGCTGAGCATCGTCTCCAGCGTCCGCCGCTTGATCCAGCCCACCTTGATGATGACCCGGCGGTCGGTGACGGCGAACTCCGAGGTCCGATAGGTGACGAAGGCGACGAGCAGCATCACGGCGGCCACGAGTCCAAGGGGGGCGACGAGGTACCACAGCTCGCTCATCCGGAGGGCGACGATTGCCAGGACCACCGTGAGGCCCGTGATCAAGTAGGCGGGCAGGAACGCGACCCAATGGAGATGGGCGCGGTGGCGGATCTGCTC
>JBQTHV010000121.1:0-2083 GCA_052389555.1 Gemmatimonadales bacterium
GCGCGATCCCCCTGCCAATACCCCGCGAGCTTCCGGTGATGAGAGCACTTTTCCCACGGAGCGGCATATCCACCTCCTACCCAAAAAAGTTTTCGACACGAGGTCCTCCTTGAAGAGGGCCTAACGACTTGCAAATCAGCTGCAGGCCATCATGCTCGCGCCCGCACAAACCTACGTTCCGCAGCGTCCCAACGGGGCGCTGCGCCCGGGCGGAGCCCGGGACACCTCCAGCCTGTCGGCTGCATTTGCTTGTTAGGCCGCACCGCCACTCGGAAGCCCGCCGCGCCCTTCCCGGAAGCCTTGTCGCGGCGGCCATGAAGGGCACACCGGCAGCCGGGATGCGTCGAGGAGCTGTAATCTTCGTGGCCGCCGCGAGACGCCGCCGGCTGCTTCAGGAGCCGAAGCAGCGATAGCACCACGCTAACTGGCGCCACGCCCTGGGACGCTTCCAACAGCGGCCCAATCAGTGCTCGGGTGTCGGCCTAACGTCTTGCGCATCAGCTGCAGGCCCTCAGGCCGGCGCCCGCACAAACCTATGTTCCACAGCGCGCGGAAGGAGGGTGCCGCCCGAGCGGAGCCCGGCGCCTGTCCAGCCTGTCGGCTGCATGCGCGGGTTAGGCCGCGCCGGGGAAGTTGGCAGAAAGACTACCGCCCAGGTGCAGAAGCAGGTGGCGGTGGCAGCATCTGTCTGTTCCACGCCCGGAACTCCGCACGCAGTGCCGTCAGCGTCTCAGGCTCATAGGCGGCCAGATCGGCACCTTCGCCGGGATCGCGAGGAATGTCGAACAGTGACTCGTCGCTGTCGGTCCTCAGATACTTCCAGCGCCCACGACGAGCTGCACCTTCTAAACGCGTTCGCCAGAAGATCGTGCGGTCGAAACGCGCTGGCTCCCCCCGACACAGGGGGGAGAGGTCACGACCGTCAAGCGGGTACGCGGGATCCGGAGTCGCTCCGCCAACGGCAAGTAGGGTAGCGGTCCAGTCCATCGTAATGGTGCTCTGGTCCGTCGTGCGCGCTGCTGGCACTCTACCCGGCCAGCGGACGATGGCGGGCACCCGAATGCCGCCCTCGCGGAGCGAGCCTTTCCCATCGCTCATTGGCCAGTTGTATGAGTACCGCTCCCCTCCGTTGTCGCTAGTGAACACGAGGAAGGTGTCGCGCTCGAGTCCAGCGTCGCGCAGAGCACGCGCGAGGTGGCCAACGCCCTCGTCAAGCCGCTGCATCATGGCGGTGAAGACGCCGAGCGAGCCCCGGTCGGCGTATCCCCTCACATAGCGGCTGGCCGCGGTGTCGGCGACACCCCGGAGTATCCGGCTGGCCGCCGTGTCGGTCGGCCCTTCCCACGGCCAGTGAGGAGCGGTGTAGTGCAGGGCGAGATAGAACGGGGCTGCGTGCCGCCGACGGATATGCTGAACCGCACGCTGGGTCAGCAGGTCGGTCATGTAGCCGGCCTGGTCCAGGGTGATGTGTCCCTCGTAGAGGTCGAGTTTGCCAGAGGGTGCGCGGTGGGTGAAGTAATCGACCGCGCCGCCCAGAATGCCGTAGAACTCATCGAAGCCGTGCCGGATGGGTCCGTGCTCGGGGAGAAAGCCCAGGTGCCACTTCCCGATCAACGCGGTCTCGTACCCAGCCAGCTTAAGGCGGGATGCCACAGTGGGATGCTCGGGTGGCAAGCCGACGGTTTCGTTGCCGTAAGGAAGCGGTTCCATGAGGCCGATGGGCAGGCGGGCGGGATAACGCCCGGTCATCAGGGCGACGCGGCTCGGGGTGCACACAGCGGCCGCGGTGTAATTGTTCGTGAAGCGGAGTCCATCGCGCGCGAGCCGGTCAATATGCGTGGTGCGATAGTCAGGCCGGCCATAGCAGCTGAGGTCCCCGAAGCCGAGGTCATCGGCCAGGATGAACACGATGTTCGGGCGGTCGACCGGTGGCAGGTGCCGTCGTGGTAGGATGCTGAACGCGGCTGCCGCGAGACCACCCTCGAGAAAGTCGCGGCGCGAGATCACGCGGGCCATGGTGAGACTCCGCCTTGGACAGTCCAGTTAATCGCTGCTTGACAGACTCGGTGGGCGCGGCCTAACG
>JBQTHV010000122.1:0-3787 GCA_052389555.1 Gemmatimonadales bacterium
CCTTGAGGTTTCCGACGTTCACCGCGCGGCCCGTGAGTCCGGAGTGACGATCTCGGAAAACGAGCTCCCCAGGTTGATCGGCTCGAGGCGGGAAGCCGCAGCCATTTTGGCTTTGGTTCCGGCTGAACAGCGCATGCGGGCAGTGGACTTCAAGGCAAACCGGTCGGCCGCAACCGATCCGGGACTCGCTCGATATAGGATCATTCATTTCGCCACGCACGGGCTACTCAACAGCGTTGATCCGGAGCTCTCCGGCATCGTGTTGTCGCTGGTCGATGAGTCAGGCCGGCCCCAGGACGGGTTTCTGCGGCTTCACGAGATCTTCAATCTCACACTGCCGGCCGAGTTGATCGTCCTGAGTGCCTGTCAAACCGGCCTCGGCCAGGAGATCGAGGGAGAAGGTCTGGTGGGATTGACCCGCGGGTTCATGTATGCCGGAACTCCGAGGGTCGTGGCCAGCCTTTGGAAGGTGGACGATAAGGCAACGGCGGACCTGATGAAACATTTCTATCAGGGAATGCTCGGCCCCCGAAAGTTGCGTCCCGCCGAGGCGTTGCGGGCTGCCCAGCTTGCCGTCGCCGGACAGAAACGCTGGCATTCGCCGTACTATTGGGCCGGGTTTGTCCTCCAGGGTGAATGGCGGTGAGCTCAGGGACGCCCTATAAGAAAGACTGGGCCCTGACCCGCGAAGCCTTCGAGAAGCTGCTGGACTATCTAGACGGCGATCGCAGGCGTGCGGCAGGAAAATACGAAACGATGCGCCGCAAGCTGGTCACCTTCTTCAGGTGGCGCGACTGCCCGGCTTGTGAGGAATTGGCGGATCGGACCATCGATCGGGTCGCCAGACGAATTGCCGAAGGCGCGGACCTCTACGGCAAAGATCCTTACGTCTACTTTCACGGCGTCGCCCTGAACGTTCTGCGCGAACACTGGCGCTCGCCGGAGCAGAAGATCCGAGCCCTCGACGACCGATCTCCAGCGCAGGCCATGGCCAGCGCTCCCCGGCCGGAAACGGAAGGAATGGATGAGTTGGAGACGGAATCCCGGCTGGAATGTCTGGACCGATGTCTGGGGGAGCTCTCTCCGGAGAGTCGGACCTTGCTGATTCAATACCATCAGAAAGAGCGACGCGCCAAAATCGATGCCCGAAGGGAGATTGCTCAGAAGCTCAGCATTCCTTTAAACGCGCTCAGAATCCGCATGTACCGGCTTCGCGGGGCCGTACAGGCCTGCGTCGCCGAATGTGTCAAGCGTCGCGCCACGGCGTGAAATGCCTTCAGGTTTTTTGACATTAGCAAGCGAGGGTCCTCGAGCACCGGACGGATGAACGTGAAAGCAGGATCGGAACCAGAACAACTCATGATGCGCTACCTGCTGGGCGATTTGCCGGAAGAGGAACAAATTCGCCTGGAGGAGCGGTTCTTTCGGGACGATCAATTCTACGAACAGCTCCTGGCTCTCGAGGACGAGCTGATGTACGACTACCTGCAGGGCCAGTTGCCGCGCGCTCAGCGCGAGCGCTTCGCCAAGCGCTTCCTCGCTTCAGGTCCGGAGCAGCAGCGTCTCGAATTCGCGGAGGCCCTCCTGGGCGAGCTTTCGGAAGCTCCTGCTGCGAGACGCCAACCATGGCGGAGGGTCTTTGGTCCGTTGCGGCAGCCAGCGCTTCAAGTCCGTTTCGCCCTGGCGGCTGCGGCACTCGCCCTGCTGGTCGTTTCCATCGCCCTGGTATGGGAGAGAAATCGGCTTCGCAGCGAGATCGAGGAAATCCAGGCGGGCCGCACCGAGGAGCAGCAAAAACTTGGAGCCGAGGGTGCTGGTGTGACGGTACCCCCTCAGGTACCGCAGTCCCGACCGCAAGCCAGTGAGACCGTCCTGACGCTGGCTCTCCCACCTGGTCTGGTGCGAAGCGGAGGGCAACTCCGAGAGCTCATCCTGACTCCCGGCGTGTCCCGGGTTCGGGTTCAGCTCAATCTCAGCGCAGACGACTATCCTCGCTATCGCGCGGAACTCCTTACGGTCGATGGGAGTTCCGTGTGGGTTCAGGACCGCCTGTCCGCGGTCACGATCGAGACCGGTAAAGCCGTTCATTTTGAGATACCGGCCAGGCTTCTGACCGTCGCCGATTACGAGATAACTCTTCAAGGAATCAGCCGCGAAGCCACCACCGAAGCCGTCGCCGACTACTACTTCCGCGTACGAAAGCAGTAACCCCGCCTTTATCACAGCCGCCAACCGTATGTGAGGCCGCGCTCCCTGGTTAGGGCGAGCTCACGAGCCCTCGAGCGGGTTCTCCGGGTTCCGTTCGGGGTGAAATGCTTTTGCGCAATTCGGCATTACGAAGGTGTAAGGAGGAATCCCATGAACCGGCTTCGGCTCTGGATTTGTGCGGGAGTGTTGAGCTGTGGGGGAGGGGGAACTGTGGCCCCGCCTCCTCCACCTTCCCCGCCGACTCCAGTGGCTTCGGTGGAGGTGAGCGCCGCGACCGCCACACTGGTTCCTAGCGCCACGGCGCAGCTCAGCGCCACGCCGCGCGACGCTGGCGGGAATGCGCTGTTGGGCCGGAGCGTGAGCTGGGCATCGAGCGCGCAGGCGGTGGCCACGGTGTCGGCCACAGGACTGGTGACGGGCGTGACCCCGGGGAGCGCGACCATCTCTGCCACGGTGGAGGGCAAGACGGGCCAGGCCGCGGTGACGGTGAAGGAGGGGATGCTGATCGGACCGGCCGGCGGGACACTGGTGGCGGCGGGCGGGGACGTGACCCTGGTTGTTCCAGCCGGGGCTGTGTCGCAACCCACGGCCTTCACGGTCGAGCCGCTCACGAACCCAGCTCCGGACCCCCGGCTGATAGGGGCAACGGCGTACGAGATCGGGCCAACCGGTACCGTGTTTGCGCAGCCTGCAACGCTCGCCATCCGCTACGCGCCGGCCAATCTGCCGCAAGGATTGGGGGAGGCCGCCCTTCAGATCTTCACTGGAGCATCGGGGGCATGGGCCGTTGTTCCGGGGGGCACCGTGGACACAGCGACCAACGTGGCTCAGGCGCCGCTCGCGCATCTGAGTCCGAATGCGATCTTCGCACCGAGCGCTTCCCCTACTGCCCTTGCTGTCTATCCCAACGGCGACACCCCCCCACCACAGATCGATCCAGCGAAACTCAACGGGCTCGTGGAAGTCCGGATCTGTGTGGGAAAGACGGCGGACATTATTGTGGCCTCGTACGCGCCGGCTGGCCTCCTTAACCCGTCTTACTCCACCGGCTGGTCGCCGAGTGCCCAGACGGCCGGGAGCGTCGTCGGGGTGAGTGGACCGCGCGCCGGCACGTACAACCTGTTCAGTCTCCTTGGGATGACGCCCGGAACCACGTTTGTCCGGTTCGTGCTCGGGAGCGCCTCGGTCACCCTCAAAGTCACGGTGAAGCCCTGCGGCAAAGTCGCGCTCGCGAGCGATAAGAATGGCAGCAACGACGAGATCTATGTCTATGCGGAGAACCCGGACGATGACGATGACGACGACGATGACGACATCCGGTTTGGCACGGGCGCCGCGGCCAAACTCACCGCCGCGGTCCTCACTGGGGAGACCCGCCTCACCAATCACCCCGCGAGAGATTTCTTCCCGGCGATCTCGAAAGACGGCAAGAAGATCGCGTTCGTGAGCGACCGCGATGGCGACAACGAGATCTTCATCATAAACATCGACGGGACGGGCCTCACCCAGCTCACCAACAACACCACTGACGACCAGTTCCCCTCGTTTTCCCCGCTGGGCCCAATCGTGTTCTCGAGCA
>JBQTHV010000123.1:0-8801 GCA_052389555.1 Gemmatimonadales bacterium
TCGTTCGGGTCGTTGTCGCAGGCGGCCAGACCCGCCACCAGGACTCCGAGAGACAGGACGCGGCCGAAACGACGAATGCATCGTGAGCTGAACACGGGACACCCTCCTCTGTGGTGGTGGTCACTGCGCCGCCGCCCGCGGGTCCGCGGGCCACGGTCGGCCTCCTGCTAGCTTTAACACCCGAGGGGACCCGCTTATTCCCATGGCGGCGAGCGACCCCGACCCGAGGCAACGTGCGTTCGAGGCGCTGGCGCTGCCCCTGCTGCCCGCGCTGTACAACGCGGGGCTTCACCTAACCCGCAGCAGCGACGACGCAGCGGACCTGGTGCAGGAGACCTGTCTGCGGGCGTACCGGACGTTCGACAACTTCCGGCCGGGAACGAACGCCAAGGCCTGGCTGTTCACGATTCTGTATTCGGTATTCCTCAACCGGCGCAAGAAAGCGCGGCGCGAAGTCGGGCCCTTTCCGGTCGATGAGCTGGAGCGGCAATTCGGCCGGCTGATGGAAGCCCCGGAGAGTAACCCCGGCGCGACGGGGGACCGGGAGTGGACCGCGGAGGTCGAGACCGCGCTGCACGCCCTCCCCGAGGCGTATCGCGCCGCCGTGCTGCTGGTGGACGTGCAGGAGCTCTCGCACGAGGAGGCCGCTGACGTGCTTGGGGTCCCCCTCGGCACGGTGCAGTCCAGAGTATTCCGTGGCCGCCGGTTGTTGTACGCGGCGTTGCACGAGTATGCCCGGCGAGCAGGTTATGTGAAACCGGACGGTTGATGAGCGAGCCTTCCACCCATCCCGGCGACGCGTTACAGCTGTTGCTCGACGGCCGGTTGTCCGAAGAGCAGCGCGACGCCGTGGAGGCCCATCTGCGTGACTGCGACCGGTGCCGCCGGGAGCTGGAGGCGATGCGCCAGGTCAAGGCAGCCCTACGCGAGGACCTCCCCGAGCACCCGCTGCCCTCGGGCCTTACTGCTCGCGTGTCAGCCGCGCTCGCCGGCGAGAGCGTCTCGGCGCGGGCCCCGCGGGTCCCCCGCCGCGCGGTCCTAGTTGGCCTGGCCCTCGCCGCGGTGACCTTGCTGGCGGTGGTGTTGGTGGCCCGCCGCGGGCCGGACCTGATCCGCGAAGCCGCCCGGGATTTCGCGGCGCTCCAGGCGGACCGCCTGGAGCTCGACCTCGAGATCACGGACCCTCCCACGCTGGAGGACTCTCTGGCTCGACGGGTCAGCTTTCCCGTGCGGGTGTTCGACTACGGCATGATGGGATACCGCCTGGCCGGGGGAGGCGTGGAGGACTTCGCCGGCCGGATCAGCACGCTGTTCGCCTATCGGAGCGACGACGGCCGGAGCATCCTGTGCCGGATGTACGAAGGGGAGGTCGCCGAACTGCCGTCGGAGGCGGAGGTCCGCGAGCAGAACGGCATTCGCTTCTACATCTATCGCCGCGACGGGCTGACCCTGGTGTTCTGGCAGGAGGGAACGGTGGTGTGCGTGTTCGTTACCGACGTCCCGTTCAAGGAGGCACTCCCGCTAGCCTATGCCAAGGCTGTAAAGATCTGAAACCGCACAGGGCGGCGCCCCCCCTCGCCTCTCGCCTCTCGCCTCTCACCTCTTACCTGTTAAACCCGAACACCCACCGCAGCCCGAGCGCCTGTTCCCTATCACTCACCGCCAGCGCGCTCCGGCTCACATAGAACGGAAAGTCGACGCGGGTGGTGAACGACGTCTCGCCGATGCGATGGCCCAAGCGAAGCCCGACCCCGGCGTCGCCGACGAGCCGTGAGCCCAATCCGTCGGCGGGCAGGTCGCCGTTACCAACCGCCCAGTCGGTGAACGCGACGACCTGGACCTGCCGGAGGAGGCGGCCTTGCGGCCGGGTCCAGAGCGCCCGGCTCAGCTCCGCATTCGCCGCAGCCAGCCGGCTGGTGCTCACTGCCGGCGAGAGTCCCCGGAGCCCACCGCCCCCCGGCATCAGGTAATGGATGCCGCGGCGCACCAGCAGCGCACCGCGGGAGCGAAGGAACGGGTTGCCGAGCTGTTCGTAGGGATCCGCACCGGCCACGAAGAGCTGGCGTTGCTTGACCGGCCGCTCGGGTGATGCGATCGCGCCCGCGAAGAGTCGCAGGTCGAGCGCCAGGTTGCGGGTTATGGTACGGCGAGCGGTGAGCTCGCCCAGCACCCGGAGGTACGGCTGGGCGTCGTAACGGTCGTCGGTCGTGATGCCGGTCCCGCGGTTTCGGTACTCCACCCCGCCGCCGAGCATAACCCGCCCGGACAGGAGCCACGGCCCGGCCCGTCGCGCGGCCCGGGACCACGCCGACGCCTCGATCGTCCCGCCGTCCTCCCAGAGCGCGGGATCCAGATAGCGGGTGTCGGTCGTGGCGAGCCAGCGCAGGCCTAACCCGGCGGACCGGCGGGTGCCCAGGGTCTGGTGCCGGCTCAGGTCGCGCTCCATGCTCACGGCGGCCCCGGCCCGGCCCTCGACATAGTGGGCCTCGAGGGTCTGGGACATCCGGGGCCGGTAGAGCCACACCGGATTCCGGATCCGGAGCGACGCCTCCCCGATCCGGTCTTCCCCGTGGCGTAACCCGCGGGTGTTGAAGCTCAGGGAGAACACGTTCCGCTCGAACCGGTCGAGATAGTTCGTCCGGGTGCGCACCCCGACCGTCACGCCGCTCTGATCGTTGTACCACACGGTCGGGACCCACCCCGATGTAAGTCCATCGCGGCGAGCCGGCTCCGAGAACAGGCGGTCCGGGTAGAACGAGGTGCGCGGCGCGCGGCGGTAGCCCAGGAGCCCGCGGCGCTTTCGATTGTTCAGCACGTTCCAGTCGTGCGACTGCACCGCCGGGTCGAGCTCGACCTCGCGGGGCCGCTCCTGGGTGACGAGCTCGACCCATTCGCGGTCGGCGGATCCCTCGACGCGGGTTAGGGCAGAATCGTTCCGGCTCCGCACGACGACGGTCACCGGAAACACCCCCGGCGCCTTGCGGATGACTTCAACCCGGGTCAGAAAACCACTATCCGCCTGTCCGCCCTGTCCGCCCTGTCCGCCCCGTCCGCCCGGTTCGCCCCGCCTCTCCACTCGCACTCGGCCTACCGCATAGTCATACCGCGTCGTCCCGTGCAGCCATTGCGCGAAGACCGGCTTCAGGTCCCGCCGGACCACGGCCTCGGCTGCCTCCCGGAACGCAGTCTCATCCACGTGCTTGAGCTGCCAGCGGCGGTAATACTCTCTCAGGATTGCCCGCATCGCGCTGTCGCCCACGATCGCGCGAAGCTGGTGGAAGAACAGCTCGCCCCGGTCATAGACCATCGCGTTATAGGTCGCGAAGTCGCGATAGTATTCGGCCGGCTGGCTCACCGATTCCGACCAGCGGTCCAGGTCGCGAAGCAGGATGTCCCGGGAGAGCACGGGATAGCCGCGCCGGTCGCCCTGAAGCTCCTGATACCAGGTGGTCTGGAAGCTGGTGAAGCCTTCATCCAGCCAGCCTTCCTTCCACTCGTTGTTGGCGAGGATGCCCATCAGATAGTTGTGGCCCACCTCGTGGAGGATGAGGCCTAACCCGGCAGACCCGTCCATCACCATCATCGGGAACTCGGTGCCGCCCCCTTCGATCCGGTGCAGGTTGGTGATCTGGGGCCAGGGGAACGGCCCGAACAGCTCGTCCAGCCAGCGGAGCGCCTCCGCGGTCCGGCCCACGGCGATCCCGCCGCCCCAGGTCGCCTCGTCGCCCGGCCGATACAGCACGTGGATCAGGGCGTTGCCGAACCGGCCCCCTTCGTAGCGATACGCCGGATTCATCGAGATCGCGAAGTGATGCACGTCCTTCCCGACCCAGCGGAGCCGCTTCCGCCCCGCGGCGGCGACACCGCTGCACCGCACCGGCCCGTACGCCTCGCGTCCGTACTCGACGGGGCGACCGGCATTCTGGTTAACCCGCTCCCAGCCGGGATCGCCGCAGACCGGCACGCCGGTCGCGCCGACGACCTGATCCTCGAGCACATCGAGGGTCACATGGAACTCGCCGAAGTCGCCGTAGAACTCGCCGGCGGGATAGAGCGGATGCTCCTGCCAGCCGTACCGGTCGTAGGCAACCACCCGCGGGTACCACTGCGCGAAGTCGTAGTGGCGGCCGCGCCGTCCCTGACGCCGTGGGAGCGTCGAGGGCCGGGCCTCCCAGCCGAGCTCGACCGTGAAGCTGTCGCCCGGGGCAACCACCCGGGGCAGGACGAACCGAACGATCGTGCTGTCGGGCGCGAACGGATAGCTCGGCGCGACCGGCTCGCCCATGATGCGAACGTCCCGAATCCGGTTGTAGGCGTAGTCGGGATCGCGCAGGTCATTGAACCGGCGCCGTCCCTCGCTGCTGTCCGCGTCGGCCCAGCGGGAGCCCGGCCGGAACGCGTTGAGATAGAGGTGGAGCGCGAACGTGCGCAGCGTGTCAGGCGAGTTGTTGACGTAGCCGATTCGCTGGCCCCCACTCAGGGTCCCGCGGGTCTCGTCCAGGGTGGCGGTGATGTCGTAGCGGAGCCGTTGCTGCCAGTACGGTTCCCGCGGGTGAGCAAGCGGCTGGCCCTGGACCGCGAGGGCGAGGAGAATGCCCGGCGTCATCGGGCAGGATTGCGCGCGAGATGGGTGGGGCCGGGCACCCGGAAAAGATAGCGTTGCGGTCTAGCGTTCGACGACTTTCCCCCGGCGTATCACCGCGCTGATCTGGCGCGTGTTGCGGATGTCGGCGGTGGGGTCGGCGCGCAGGACCAGGAGATCGGCCGTCTTGCCCACCGCGATGGTCCCGTGCGTGTCGCCGATCCCGGCCGCCTCCGCGGCGGTGCGGGTCGCGGCGACCAGCGCCTCCATCGGCGTGAGCCCCGCCCCCTCGACCAGCATCATGAGTTCGGTGTGCAGGTTGGGCAGCGCGCCGTCCGCATCCGAACCCATGCCATCGGTGCCGGCCGCGATCCGAACCCCGGCAGCGTGCGCGGCGCGTACGAATTCCGCGGCGCGGCGCTCTCTTCGCTTGGCATAGGAGGTGTCCGCGGCGTTGGGGTCGGCGCGGCCGACAACGAGGGTGGCATCGAGGATGACTCCGCGCTCGCGCATCAGCGCGAACAGCCGCTGCACCGCCGGGTGATCGGGCGAGACCGTCAGGTCCGCACTCACCCGCCGGTGGAAGTCCGGCAGGGGCGCCACTTCCCAGACCGCAAAGATCGCATGCGAGACCACGTCGGTGCCGCTCTGCACGACCTCGCTGGGTCGCGCGGGCACCAATACCAGATGACTCCACACCTGGAGCCCTTGCCGGTGAGCCTCGACTGCCACGCGCCGCGCCAGCGCCGCGTCGAGGTCGGCGTAGAGTTTGACCGCAGAGGCGCCGGTGCCGCGGGCTTCGGCGATGACCTGGCGCAGATCGGTCGCCCGGGTGATGGCCCGTGCCCAGGGGGCGGAACCGGGCTCCCGTCCCGCACTGCTCGCCTTAACCCGCGGATCGTCGAAGAACTCGGGCCCGGCCAGGATCGCGCCGTAGCGGATCTCGGGCGACACGATGTCGCCCGCCTGGGCGGCGCGGGCCAGGTCGGCGAGCGCCCGGGCATCGCCACCCATATCGCGTACCGCGAGGACCCCGCCCAGCAGCGCGTTCCGCAGGCGTCGCTCGACCCGGTCCCGGCGGTCCGCGCCGCTCGGCACGGTGGCCAGGTGCACGTGCGCGTCGATCAGGCCGGGGAGCACGAATTCGCCCCTGAGATCCCGCTCGAGGACGTCCGCGGGCGGCGCTTCGGCCCCGTCGGGGTACATTGCCGCGATCCTCCCATCCCGGAGCACCAGGGTCATGCCGCCCCTGGGCGGCCCACCGGTCCCATCGATCACGGTGGCGTGGGTGAGCAGAAGCGCTTCCCTAACCCGCACCCACATCGCGCTGGGCAGCGCGTTCCGCCGTCCGGCGCAGGGATCCTCGACCAGGGTGAACCGCAGGGTGTCGCCGAGCAGGCGGAAGGCGTAGCGGCCGGTTCCCTCCCGGCAGAGCCCGGGACCGCCGTCATCGGTGAGCTCGAGCCGTCCGTTCTCCGCTCGCGCGGCGCCTTCGACCATGACGCGGCCCTGGGCTTCGAACGCATACCGGCCGGCCGAAAAGACCAATGCCCGGGCGCCCGATCCAAATCGGCCAACCAGCGCCTCCTGGCCGTTCAGTATGGAGAGCGCCCCGCTCGCGAGTACTGCTCCGAACAGGGCAACGGGGACCGTCAGAGTCCCTGAAATGTTCATCCCCGGATGACGCGGGTTACTGGGATTCATCGGTTTATCATTCCGGCCATTGGAGGTTAGCAGTGCGATAGACCGAGGTGAATCCACCTCTGGTTGGGATGCCGGAGCAAGCTCGCGGGTTTGGACGAGCCGGCTATCGCGCCGCGATCCAGGCGGCGATGTCGGCGATGACCTGTGGCTCGACCTGGCCGGGCCGGCTGTAGTCCGCCGGCGACGGAGGCCCCTGGCCTAGCAGGAAGAGGTGGTTGAGACTCTGGTAGCGCTTGACGGTCAGGTGCTCTCTCGGGCCGAGCGTGGTGAGCCAGTCGTCGAGCTGGTCGGGGGTGACCTGGTAATCGCGCAGACCCTGGAGCACGAGGAGCGGTAATGCTACCTCGCGGATCGCGCGGGCCGGGTCATAACCCGCGAGGTCGAGGTAATAGCTCGCGGGGGCGCCAAGGATCGGGGTGGTGTCGGCCGAGTCGGGCGGCGTGAGCGCCTTGATCCGGGCGATGAGGGGAGCGAGCTGCAGGCGTTGCGCCCGGACGGCGGCGGAATCCGGGCCCGCAACCGACTCGATATAGGCAAGCTGGCGCTCGACCTGGTCGACCACGCCGGCGCGGGTGGCGCCCGCCAGCAGGACGATGCCGGCGAGCTTGCCGTCCCGCTGGGCAATCCGCGGCGCCACCATACCGCCCAGGGAATGCCCGATCAGGAAGGTGCGGTCGGCGCGCACCTCGGGCTGCTGCCGCAGGATCGCGAGCGCGCTGACCGCGTCGTCCACCGCCTCCTCGTTGACGGTGAACGGCTTGCCCGCGAACGACATCGGCGCCACCCGGGACCGCTTGTCGTACCGCAACACCACGATGCCGCGCTGCGCCATGCCCCAGGCGAGATCCCGGTACGGCTTGATCTCGCTGAGCGGCGGGTTAGGCCCCATCGTGAGATCCCGGTCACCGGGGCCGGACCCGTGCACGATGATGAGCCCGGGGAACGGGCCGGTCCCCGCGGGGATGGTGAGGGTGCCGGGGAGCGACACGGGACCGGGCACGACGATCTCCCGCTCGGCAACCCCGGCCGGAAGCTGGGCTCGGACCCCGAGTGGCATCCCGGCGAGCAGCGTCGCTGCCATTCCGATCAACCGAGTCGGCATATCCATTCCAGGTGTGGTCACCCACCCTACGGCCGCCGCCGCCGACAGGATTCGCGCTGCCTATAACCCGCGACTCAGGAACTCGCGCGCCTTGGCCACCTCGGGTCGCTGGACACCAGCACCGGCCAGCGCGATCAAGCGCCGGTAGTAGGTGGCCGCTTTGGCGCGATCCCCCATGAGTTCGGCGGCCCGCGCCGCGAAATAGAGCCCGCGGAACCGGCCCGGCTCACGCTGGTGCGACGCTTCGAATTCGCGAAGCGCCTCCGCCGGGCGCCCGAGCTCGAGCAGCAAGTCGCCCAGGAGCTCGCGGGCCGGCAGGATCCGCCCCGGCGTTACGATGTGCTTCTCGCGCTGGTCCTCCTGGTCGGCAGCGCTCCGCATGAGCCGCAAGGCCTCGTCGTGGGTCCCCCGGGCCCAGGCCGCCCAGGCCGAGACGGCAATCCGGCTGATTTCCGCCTCGCCCGCCCAGTACTCGTTCCCGCTCGCCCTCAGGGTATCGCGGAGCCGGGCCAGCTCGGCGGCCTCCCGCCCCGCCGCCTCCGCGTTCCTAACCCGCGCGGCTCCGATCCCGCGGGCAAAGCGGGTTAGGGCCGGAGCCACGGCGATGGGAGCCGGCCGAACCGGGAGCGCCGCGGCCGCGGTCCAGTCGCCCCGTTCGGCCGCATGGCGAGCCGGCATCGCCGCCATGGCGTAGTGGGCCGCGAGCCCGGTCCCGGTGTGCTCGGCGAGGCCGGTCCCGGCCGCCGCCGGGCCGGTGGCCGCGTCCACGATCCCCCGCGCCTCGGCATCACGGGCCAGTTGCAGCGCGGCATAGACCTGGTAGTCCATCGCGTGCAGCTGCTCCTCGAAGGCGCGGTCTCGCTGGGCTGCGGCCCGCGAGCGCGCGTTGGTTTCGAACGACTCCTGCCACGCTCCGACCCGGGTGAACACGTGCGAGGGCATGTGCTGCGCGTGCGGCGCGTCGGGGGCGATGCTCGCATAGCGCCGCGCCGCGTCGAGACCGCGGTTCGCGATGGGAGGCGCGTCGTAGCTGTGGATCAGGTAATGGGCGAGCCCCGGATGATTGGGATGCTTGGCAAACTGCCGCTCGAGCGTCTCGGCGGCCTTGAGATAGGTGCTATACGTCTGATCGCTCAGGGACTGGGTCGCGGTGAGGTAGAGCGCCCCGAAGATTTGCGCTTCGTCGTCGTCGGGATACTTCGCCGCCAGCGTCTGGTAGGCTTTGCTGCGATTCTGCTGGCGGGTCCGCTCCGGCCGATTGGCCCAGTCTTCCCAGTACGCCGAGACCGCCGCGAGGTAATCCATCTCGCGCGGCGAAGCGGCGGGCTTGCGCTTCGATTCGGCGAGGGTCGCCTGGGCCCGCTCGGCCCACTCTCGCGAAGGGCCCTGCCCGGCGATGGGATTCCCCATCAG
>JBQTHV010000124.1:0-4248 GCA_052389555.1 Gemmatimonadales bacterium
ATACACGCTCCAAGGGTGGAAGGTACGAACCCAAATACGCGATGGTGGGCCTGGGCGTTGCGGCCCGGTCCTCGGCGCTCGGCCCTCGGCGCTCGGCAATACACCACGCTGGCCGAGTGCCGAGCCACGAGCGCCGAGCTACGAGCCATGGTGTGAAAACGCTCCGGCAGCCTCGTCCGATTCCGGGATGGAAGTGATGCCACGAAGCCGACATGACCGGTGGGTAACCTGGGCCGGGCTGGTCTCGTTTGCCGGCCTCCTGTTGGCGTGCGCGCCGAGGATTCTGCCGCCCCAGCTGCCGCCGATTCCGGAGCCGGATGTCGTCACATCCATCTTCCTGCTGGGCGACGCGGGTGCCTCGCATGACGAAGATCCCGTGCTTGTGGAGCTCGCTCGCCAGGCCAGCGCGGCCCCGCGGGAGAGCGCGATCATCTTCCTGGGCGACAACGTCTATCCGCGCGGTCTCCCGGAACCCGACGACCCGGCCCGGCCCCGGATGGAGGAGCGGCTCGAGCGCCAGATCCGGGTGGCCCGCGAAAGTGGCATTCCAGCCTACTTCATCCCGGGCAACCACGACTGGGCGCGGATGACCCGGGAAGGGTGGGACGCGGTGCGCCGGTCCGAGACGTTCATCCGAATCCGGGGCGAAGGACTGGCTCGCCAGGTCCCCCGCAATGGCTGCCCGGGTCCCGAGGTGATTGACGTCGGGAAGGTGATCCGGCTGGTGGCGCTCGACACCCAGTGGTGGCTCCACCGGGCGGACTTCCCCCGGCCGATCGACTCGGTCTCGACCTGTGTGCAGTACAGCCGGGAGCTGATCACCGCACGACTGCGCCAGGTCCTGGCCGACAGCGGCGGCCGCCGGGTGATCGTGGCCGGCCATCACCCCATCCTGACCCGCTCGGAGCACGGCGGCCGTTTTACCTTCCTCCATCACCTCTTTCCGCTCCGGGTTTTCAAGCGCTGGTTGTGGGTTCCCCTGCCGTTGCTCGGATCGCTGTACCCAATGGCCCGGGCGAACGGGCTGTTCGCCTATTCCCAGGATATGGGTTCCCGCGCCTATACCACCATGCGGAACGAGCTGCTTCGAGCGATGCGGCCTAACCCGCCGATGCTCTATGCGGCCGGGCACGATCATAACCTCCAGGTGTTTCGCGGGCCGGTCGCGGCGTACAGCGTGGTGAGCGGATCGGGAAACGACGATCACCAGTACCCCGTGGGCTGGACCCGCTCGACGATCTATGCGATCTCGCGGCCCGGTTTCATGCGGCTGGACGTGCACCGGCGCGGGCCGGTGCGGCTCGGCGTGACCGTGATCGAGCCGGGCAAAGACCCCCGTGAGGCGGCCGCGATCTGGCTGACCGACCCGCCGCCGGCCGACACCGTTCCTCCGCCCCGGCCGCCTCCCCCGGCGGAGGGTTCGAGTCCCGGTGCCTAACCCGGTGCGACGTCTGCTGCTGCTCGCGCTGATCGGTGCGCCCATCCCGGGATCGGCGCACAGTGAAACCGTGACCGTGATCGCGGGTGCTCGCTATCGGGCCGGCCCGCTGCACCGTTTCGTCTTCGGGGCGGGCTATCGGGACCTCTGGACCACCCCGATCAGGGTCCCGGTCCTGGACCTGCGGAAGTTCGCCGGTGGGCTCACCCCGACCGAGACCGGCGGACGGAGACAAACCATCTCCCTCCGGTTCGAGGGGGCGGACGGAAAGGAGTACCACTTTCGCTCGGTGGATAAGAACCCCAGGAACGCGCTGCCCGAAGAGTTGCGGGAGACTTTCGTCGCGGGTTTGGTGCAGGACAAGATCAGCAGCCAGCACCCGGTCGGCTCGCCGGTGGTGGCCCCGCTGCTCGATGCGGTGGGGGTGCTGCACGTGACTCCCCAGTTGTTCAGCATGCCCGACGATCCCGCGCTGGGCGAGTTCCGGGCCGAGTTTGCGGGGATGCTGGGGCTGATCGAGGAGCGCCCCGGCGAGCTGGATTCCCTGGAGCGAGCCAGCCACGCCGCCCGGGTTCGTTGGGCAAGAGGCAATCGAACGGGCTTCGAGCACGCCGCCCAGGTCGAGAGCACCGATGATCTCTATGACCATCTCCGCGTGGAACCGGAGCGGCGGGTCGATGCGCGCGCACTGCTGACTGCCCGGCTCATGGATCTCTTGGTGGGAGACTGGGACCGGCATCCGAGCAACTATCGGTGGGCGCGGCTCGGCCCCTCATGGAAGCCGATCCCGGTCGATCGGGACATGGCTTTCTCTCGCTTCGACGGATTGGTGATGGCGCCGGTTCGGGAAGTGCTGCCCGAGCTGACCGACTTCGGGCCCAGGTATCCGGGCCTTTGGCCGGCGGTGAAGGTCGGCCTGGAGCGGGACCGATTGCTCCTGGCCGGACTCTCGCGGGCCGACTGGGACTCGGTCGCGGCCTGGGTCCGATCCCGGCTCACCGACTCGGTCATCGGTGCCGCCGTCGCGAAGTTGCCATCGGAGTACCTGGCCGGAGACGGCCCTCGGCTGACCCAAGCGCTCGGGAGCCGGCGGGGAGAGCTGGAGGCGATCGCGGCGCGCTTTTATGACTATCTGGCGGGTTATGTCGATGTGCTCGGTACCGACCAGGACGATGAGGCGATGATCGAGCGACACCAGGACGGCAGCACTACGGTGCGGCTCTCCTCCGGCGGCGTCGAGTACTTCCGGCGGCGGTTTCATCCGGAGGAGACCCGAGAGATCCGCATCTATCTGGGTGCCGGCAACGATGGGGTCGCGGTGAGGGGGGAGGAAGGGCGCGGGCGCTCCGGGTCGCCGCGGGTTAGGATCATCGGGGGCGTCGGAGACGATGGGTTCGAGGTTCCCCCCGTCCTGAGTCGGGGAATTCGGCTCTATGATTCCCACGGAACCAATCAGGTTCCGGGGGACTCGCGCCTGGAGCGGCGGAGGTGGGAGTCCGACGACAGCGTCTCCTATGCCCGGGGGCCTCGCGATTGGGGCCGGCGCCCGGCCCTCTGGTGGCCCACCGGCGGGTACCGGTACGACGTCGGGGTCATTCTCGGAATCGCCGGGCGAATCGCTTGGTACGGATTCCGCCGGCTGCCCTACGCAACCCGGCTCGAATTCTCCGCCGAGGCGGCCACCGACAAAGGGCTGGCGCGGCTCGGCATCGAGGTCACTCGCCAGCTGGAGGGCTCTCGCCGGTTCGTTCGGCTGGAAGCAGTGGGAAGCCGGGTGGAGACGCTTCGCTGGTATGGCCTGGGCAACGCCACGGTCTCCGATCCCGATCCCGATTTCCATCGGGTTCGTCGCCGCGAGCTCCTGGGAGCAGTCCGGCTGGGGATCCGCCTCGGCGATGATTCGGAGCTCTCGGCGGGCCCCGAGGTGCGCTGGTCTTCCACCCGTCGGCAAACCGTCATCGCGGCGCTCGGTCCCTTCGGCTCGGATCCCTTCAGCCTCGTTGGTGGGTCCGGGACCCTTCGGCTCGAGCGCCGGGATCGGCCGCGATTCGCGCGGCGAGGCTACGCGCTCGAGGTCCGTGCTTCAGCCTACCCGGCGTGGTGGGATGCGACCGACGCCGTGGTCCGGATCGAAGGGCGGGCCTCGCTTGCCGTCGCTCCGCCGAAGGGGTGGCGCTGGCGGCCCTCGCTCCACCTGCTCGCTGGCGGGATCAAGACCTGGGGCGAAGCCCCATTTTTCCTGGCGGCCACGATCGGCGGGTTAGGCACACTGCGAGGATATCGCCCCGACCGGTTTGCCGGAGAAGCCGCGCTCTATGGTGGCGCCGAAGCACGGATTCCGGTCACCCGAGCGAAGCTGCTGTTCCCCGGCGAGCAGGGGGTGTTTGGGTTCGCCGATCTGGGCCGAGTGTACCTGACCGGAGAGGAGGAGACCGGGGACCGGTGGCATCGGTCGGTTGGGGGCGGGGTCTGGCTGTCGTTTCTCTCGGCGCGGCACACCGTCTTTGCGGGACTGGGCTGGCCGGTAGGTACGGGGGTTTCGGCGGAAGGGAAGCGGTTCTTGCTCGGTTTTGGGTTCCCGTACTAACAGGGGCCAGAGGCCAGGGGCCAGGGTCGATGGAGTTCGGAATCAATCCGGGGCTCCCTGGTCCCTGGCCCCGGTCCCTGGCCTCTGCTTTTCGGCGTATCTTACCAACCAGCCCTCATGCAGCCACGCCCCGGCTTCTTCGCCTGGTTCGACCGCCGCCAGGTCTCGCGGGTGTTCCTCTATTACGCCGTCCTCGGCGCGGCAGTGCTGGTGCTGCGCCAGG
>JBQTHV010000125.1:0-4254 GCA_052389555.1 Gemmatimonadales bacterium
GAGTTGGGGCGGCCCTGGTGCTCGAGGTCAATGGCGGCGAACTTCCCGGCGGTAGAGAGCATGGCGGAAGGTAACCCGGTGGTGACCCGCCTTCCCGACGCGCTCGTGCTTGGCCCGGTTCACCTCATCGTGCCCGAGCTGGGTCGCGCCCTGGCATGGTATCAATCCGCGCTGGGTCTTGAGCTCCAGCGCCGGAATGGACTAGTCGCCGAGCTCGGCGACGGCAGCGAGGCGGTGGTGGTCCTGCATGAAGACCGTCAGGCGGCACCGCCCGGCCGCCACGCCGGGTTGTATCACTTCGCGCTGCTCTATCCGACGCGGGAAGAGTTGGCCCGGGCCGCGGCCCGCCTTGCCGCAACCGGGGCGCGGGTTAGCGGGACCGCTGATCACGGGACCCACGAAGCGGTTTATCTCTCGGATGTCGACGGCATTGGCATCGAGCTGGCGGCAGACCGGCCGCGGGACCAGTGGCCGGATCTGCGTGAAGAGTACGTCCGTGGGCCGCGTTCGCTGGACCTGGATTCGCTGCGTGGGCTTATCGCCGGAGTGGCGTCACCTACATTCGTCGGCGAAGGGTTGCGGGTCGGGCATGTCCACCTTCACGTCGGCGATATCGACCGCGCGTTCGCTTTCTATCGTGACCTGCTCGGCTTCGACGAGCGGGTTAACATGGGAACTGCGGGATTCGTTTCGGCCGGGGGCTACCACCATCATCTGGCGTTCAACATCTGGCGGGGTCGCGACGTCGGCCCCCTTCCCGACCACACAATAGGACTCCGGCACTGGACGATCCGGCTCCCAACCGATCACGACGTGCACGCGGCTCGGGAACGGCTCGCTGCCGCCGGCATAGCGGTCGAGCCCCTCGAGGGCGGTTTCCTGGCTCGCGACCCGTGGCAACTCGCAGTGGCTGTCGCGATCGGGCAACAGGTGAGAGGTGAGAGGTGAGAGGTGAGAGGGAGCCTAGTTCCCTCACCGCTCAGATTTAGTACCTTCTTCGGGCAGCTCTGAGAATCGGGAGACCAAGGATGGCGGCGGGAGGCACGACCGCTGGAGTCCTGTTGCTGGTGGGCCTGGTGGCAGTAATGTGCCCGGCCTCGGTCCGCGCCCAATCTCCCACCACCGGGATCCTTCAGGGTCGGGTGAGCGACCATGCGGGCCAGCCGGTGGTTCGGGCTGACGTACTCGCGGCTCATGAAGACGGCGTAACCCGCCGCGAGACAACCTCGGATTCGAGAGGAGCCTTCCGCCTCGCGTTTCTCCCTCCCGGAGCCTACCGGGTTACGGTGCGCCGGATCGGCTACCGGCCTCTGATCGTGGACCAGGTGACCCTGCGCGCGGGGCGGGCCGAGGCGCTGGCCGTCAGCCTCGAACCGAGCGCGAACACCCTGGACTCTATCGTGGTCCGTGCCCCTGCCGTCCGCATCAATACCACCGATACCGAGTCGGGGACTCGGCTCACCAGCCGCGAGCTGGTGGTTCTCCCGCTTCCCAACGATGTGCACAACCTGGTGGCCTTCACGCCGGGAGCGCGGCCCGATCAGATCTGGGGCGCCGCCAACGCCCAGGCCAACAACTATCAGCTCGACGGCGTCTCGGTGAATCATCCCGGCCTGGGTGCCGACTTCCTCCAGCTCCCACCGAGCTGGATCGAGGAAGTCGAGGTGAAAGGCCTCGGCGCCGGAGCCGAGTACGGGAACTTTCAGGGCGGGCTGGTCAATCTCGTCACCAAGTCAGGGACCAGTCGTGTCGAAGGTTTCTTCCGCACCAATGGTGAATCCTGGCATCTCAACGGGACGAATCTGCGGGTTAGCGAAGCTGGATCGGAACCCTCGCACCGGGCCGAACTGGATGTCCAGGTCCGGGGTCCGCTGGCTCGCGAGCGCCTGCAGTTCGCCCTGTTTGGGAATCTGGTGGACCGGGGAAGTCGGGTGCTCAATCGGGTGCGCCAGGTCTCCGGGGACTTCGCCCCCGAGGGTCCCGACGAGCGGGAGCTCAAGTTGCTGGGTAAGCTCAGCTGGCAACCCAGCTCCAGTGGGCGCGATATCGTGACCGGGACACTTGGGCGGGTGGATCTCACCGGCGAGCGCTTCGGCCTGAACGGTTTCCAGAGCGCCGAAGCGACCCAGCGGCGCCGCGCGGCGACCACGCTCTACAACCTCGCCTGGCAGCGAATCTGGTCGCCCCGCAACTTTCTCGAGCTCAAGCTGGCCGGCTTTACCGGGAGTGACCGTCGCGACCCCTATGCCGGCGACAGCATTCCGGGCATCCAGACCCAGCTCGAGGTTAACCCGCGCGAATACCAGAACGCTGCCTTCCGCGAACGGCGGGAACCTGCGAGCCTGGCCCTGGCGCTCAACTGGGATGTCTATGTCCGCACCGCCGGCATCGAGCATCATCTCAAGCTCGGCGGGGAACAGGGCTTCGGCTCCTGGCTTTTCCAAGGGTTTCGCAACGGCGGCCTCACCTGGCGCCCGGGCGAGCGGCTCGTTCCTCCCGGGTTCGAGCCCACCGATCCCGCGACTTGGGTGTTCAGTGGCGTGATCACCAGCAGCTGGGGCGGTGAGGTGAACCTGGACTCTAAAGTGGAGAACAGCGCGATCTTCGCCCAGGATTACATCCAGCTTGGCCGCCGATTTGCCCTAACCCCCGGGCTTCGGTTCGGCCGCTGGGTGGGCAAACTCCGGAAGGCCGATGGCTCGGGCTACTTCACCCCGATCACGACCACCGGCTGGGACCCCCGCATTGGTGCCGTGGTGGATCTGGACGGCCACGGAACCCTCGTCGCCAAGGCGCATTGGGGGATCTTTCATCAGAGTCTCTTCGCGGGGTTCTTCGATCGGGCCGAAGGAGGCGACGTTTACAGCGACGAGGAGCGGTGGGCGTATACCGGGCCGCTGTTCACCGACCCGCGCACGACCTTCACGGCCGCGCAGCGTACGTCGCCCTCCTGGAACCGCAGCCAGGTGATCCGGCTCAGCGAGGTCGGACGAGTCGAGAATTTCAAGCAGCCATATGTGGAGCAAGCGACGCTCGGGCTGGAGAAGACCTTCGGAGGGCGGGTTAAGCTAGAGGCCCTCTACGTGCGGCGCCGCAACAAGAACATGGTGGCGCTGGTGGACCGCAATCTAGCGAACAACTATACCGTGTACGAGAACGTCACCGTGCTCGACCGGTTCTTCCGGCCGGTCGAGTTCAACGGCCAGCCGCTGGTGCTGTCGAAGCTCGCCGTTTCCAACGAGGATATCATCTATTGGAGGCCGTTCCTGCTCTCGGGAGAGAGCACCAGCAAGGATTATTACCCTCCCGGCATGCCGCGGCCGCAGTGGCTCGCGCTCACCTATGAGCCCGATATTGTGCTGACGACCGTCCCCGAGGCCACCCGCCGGTTCGACCAGCTCCAGCTGACCGGCACGGCGCGCTATGCCGGCTGGTGGGCCCAGGGTTCCGTCACCCTAACCCGCTTAGCCGGGAACCTGAACAGCATTACGGGAACCGACGACTACACCACGTCGGGCGCGGGCCCGTTCGTGCGCCTCAACGAGCAGTTCAATTTCTTCGGCGATCTCAACAATCAGAGCCGGTTGGAGGTTAAGCTCCAGGCGGGCGGCAACCTGCCCTGGGGATTCCGTGGTGGGGTGTTCCTGACCACTTCGAGGGCGATCGGGTGACTCCCACGCTCACGATCTCGGATCTCGCGCTGGAGTTCCCACTCCCGGATACTTCGACCACCGGCCTGGCCCCCGCCTTGCTTCGCGCTTTCCTCTTCCACTTCACTACGGGCCACCGGATCTTTGTCCAGCCGAGAGGTAGCTATCGCTATCCGTCGATAACGTTGCTCGACCTCCATCTCGCGCGCGGGTTCAGCCTGGGACGAACCGAACTGAGCGTCGGGCTGGATGCGTTCAACGTGCTCGGCGCGTCGACCATCACCGAAGTGCAGACTTCCGTAAACGGATCGCTTGATCCGGACTTCCCGTCCTCCTACGGCGAAACCCGCCAGCGAGTAGCGCCGAGAACGGTTCGCCTGGCAGCAGGACTGAGGTGGTGAGAGGTGAGAGGTGAGAGGTGAGAGGTAAGCGGTGCGGTCCCGCTCACCTCTCACCTCTCACTTCCTAATATATATGTATGTTGTCCGCGGCCCATGGGGCCGCCATCACACCTATCCGAAAACACCCGTATCCAGCCTAGAATATCCGTCCACAAGAGGCGGTTCTTTGTCTTGACCGTAGGACAGAAGAGTTAGGGGGTGCC
>JBQTHV010000126.1:0-11272 GCA_052389555.1 Gemmatimonadales bacterium
CGACTTTCCCGAGGGCGCCTTTGTGGTGCGGGTCGCCGCGAACGACACGACCGTTCACCAGCGGGTTAGGGATCTCGCGGCCAGAGCCGGCGCCCGGGTTGCCTCGCTTGGGACCGGCATGGCCGACCAGGGCACCGACCTGGGCAGCAACAGCGTCTTCTTCCTCCGCCCGGTCCGGGTAGGGCTCGTGGGAGGGCAGCCGATCTCGGGCAACTCGTTCGGGTTCGCGATGTTCGCGTTCGACAACCGGCTCGAGTATCCCGTGATTCCCATCGACGCCTCGAACCTCGGCGGACCGGGGCTGGATCAGGTGGACGTGCTGATCGTGCCATCCACGGGGGCCGGGGCGTTCGAGCGAACGCTGGGCGACCAGGGCCGCACCCGGATCGCCGATTGGGTGCGGAGCGGTGGGACCCTGATCACGCTCGAAGGGGCGACGGCGTGGCTGGGGACCGAACGGCTGGGTCTGGCCCGGGTCCGGGTTAGGAGCGACAGCGTGCGCGCCGACAGCGCAGGAGGCGCGCCGCTCCCGGCTTCCGTCCCGGGGGCGATCGCCCGCACGAGCGCCGATACCCTCTCGCCGCTACTCGCCGGGATCGGCGCCGAGCTGCCGGTGTTGGTTAACAGCGGTCTGATCCTGACGGTCCCCCGGAACCTCCGAGCCGGCGAAGCGGTGGTGCGCTTCGCTTCCAAGGAACAGCTCCGCCTGTCGGGCTACTTCTGGCCCGAGGTGCCTGACCGGCTTGCGGGCTCACCATACCTATGGACCGAAAGCGTGGGGCGGGGGAGGGTCATCGGGTTCGCGGGAGATCCCAACTTCCGGGATATCTGGCGCGGGCTCCTGCCGCTCTTCGCGAACGCGGTGTTCCTTGGGCCGTCACTCCCTTGACAAAACCGCAGGGGTTCGGGTACCCTTGTCCCCCATGACGTCGTTTGGCCTCGTCCTCCTGGTCCTCCTGGTCCTCTCGCTCATTCTGCTGGGGCGAGACGTCCGCGGCGTGCCGGGAAGAGGAGAGCCAGTAGCAGCGTAGTCGAAGTCTCCTGAATCACCCAGCGCCGCGGGCCGAAAGGTTCGCGGCGTTTTTCGTGTGTACGGTCCGGCACTGGAGCGCGGCGATGACCCGGGACATTACGATCTTCGACACCACCCTGCGGGACGGGGAACAGGCCCCCGGCAACAGTCTCTCGACCGCGGAGAAGCTCCGCCTCGCGGAGCAGCTCGAGCTCCTCGGCGTCGATGTGCTGGAGGCCGGCTTCCCCGCCGCTTCCGAGGGAGACTACCGGGCCGTCGGAGCCATCGCGACGCAGCTCAAACGACCCATCGTGGCCGCGCTGGCCCGCTGCACACCCTCCGACATCGAGCTCGCGGGCGAGGCGCTGGGGCCCGCGATCCGGCCGCGCCTGCACGTGTTCCTCGCGACGTCGGATCTCCATCTTCGCGACAAGCTCCGGATCACGCGGGAGGAAGCGCTCGAGCGGATCCGGGCGGGCGTAACCCGCGCCCGGAGCTACACCGACGACGTGGAATTCTCCGCGGAAGATGCCAGCCGCACCGATCCCGATTTTCTGTGCCGTGCGGTCGAGACCGCGATTCAAGCCGGCGCGACCACCATCAATCTGCCGGACACAGTCGGCTATGCGATCCCGTCGGAATACGCCGCGATGTTCCGCTCCACCCGGGAACGGGTTCCCCATGCCGACCGGGTGACCTGGAGCGCTCACTGCCACGACGATCTCGGTCTCGCGGTGGCGAATTCGCTCGCCGCCATCGAAGCAGGCGCCGGGCAAATCGAATGCACCATCAACGGAATCGGCGAGCGGGCGGGGAACGCGGCCCTCGAGGAAATCGTCATGGCGATCGCGGTGCGCCGAGAGCTCAGGTGCCGCACCGGGATCACCACCCAGGAGATCTACCGCACCAGTCAGCTCCTCTCCTTCCTGACGGGGGTGTTTCCGCCGCCCAACAAGGCGATCGTCGGCACCAATGCATTCGCCCACGAAGCCGGCATTCACCAGCACGGAATGCTGCGCAACGGCGCCACCTACGAGATCATGCGTCCGGATGCGGTGGGGATTCCGCATTCCACCCTCGTGCTAGGCAAGCACTCGGGACGGCATGCGCTGGAGCATCGCTACCGCGAGCTTGGCTATCGGCTGGAGGCGGCCCGGCTCGACGAGATCTATCGCGAGTTCGTCGCGCTGGCGGATCGCAAGCGGCGCATCCTCGACGAGGACCTGCTGGCCCTGCTGCACGACTCATTTCACGATGCGCCGGCGACCTACCAGCTCGCCGGTCTCGAGGTGACCTGCGGCAGCCTGCCGGCCTCGGCCACGGTCCGGCTCCGGGGTCCCTGGGAGGGAGAGCGGACCGCCCGGGCCACCGGCGACGGACCGATCGCGGCGGCGTTCACCGCGATCAGCCGGATTCTCCGGAGGCGAGCCGAGGTGATCAGCCTCCAGATCCGCTCGGTGACGCCGGGGCGCGACAGCGTGGGGCAGGCGTTTCTTCAGGCCCGGGTGGACGGCACCTCGCTGAGCGGGCAGGGAACCTCGACCGACATCGTGGAGGCCTGCGCCCGCGCGCTCATCCAGGCGCTCAACAAGTCGCGCTACGCCGAGCATCTCGAGGTGAATGCGACCGACACCGGTTCGCTCTGGGGAGTCTAGCATGCTGACCGGCGCCCAGATTCTCTGCCAGGTCCTCCTCGAGGAGGGCGTGGACCTGGTGTTCGGGTATCCCGGCGGAGCGATCATGCCGTTCTATCACGCCCTGCCGGAGCATTCCGGGTTACGTCATGTCCTGGTCCGGCACGAGCAGGCGGCCGCGCACGCCGCTGATGGGTATGCCCGCGCGAGCGGCCGCCCCGGGGTATGCGTGGCGACGTCGGGACCCGGCGCTACCAATCTGGTGACGGGGCTCGCCACCGCCATGATGGACAGCTCGCCGGTCGTGGCTATCACCGGGCAGGTTGCCCGGAGCATGCTGGGCCGCGACGCGTTCCAGGAGACCGATATCATCGGGGTAACCCAGCCGATCACCAAGCATAGCACGCTGGTGGAGGACGCCGGCGAGCTGGCCGATCAGGTTCGGGAAGCCTTTGCGATCGCCCGGTCGGGCCGGCCCGGGCCGGTGCTGATCGACGTCCCCAAGGACGTGCAAAATCAAAAGGCCGAGTATCGCCCTGCAGGCCGCCGGGCGGATCGCACCGAGCCGGCCGGCAGGAGCGTCCCGGACGGGACCGTGTTAGGAGAAGCGGCCCGACTGATCGCCCGGGCCGAGCGGCCGCTCATCATGGCGGGTCATGGGGTGCTGCTCGCCGGCGCGTCGGGCGAGCTGCGGTCCCTGGCGGAGCGCACCGGCATCCCGGTCATCACCACGCTGCTCGGGATCAGCAGCTTCCCGGAATCGCATCCGCTGCACCTCGGCATGCCCGGGATGCACGGGGAGGTGCACGTAAACCGTGCCATCCAGCACGCCGATCTGATCATCGGCATCGGGCTCCGGTTCGATGACCGGGTCACCGGCAACCTCAAGGGTTTCGCCCCGCGGGCGAGCATCATCCACATCGAGCTCGACCCGAGCGAGGTCGGTAAGAATGTCCCCGCCGCGCTGGCGCTGGTCGGGGACTGCCGGGCCGTTCTCACCGCGCTGCTGCGGATCGTGTCGCCGCGCGACTGCGCCGTCTGGCGAGCCGACATCGCGGGTTACGTTCAGCGCCGGGTCGAGCCCTATCGCGGCGGCCTGTCGCCCGAAGCGATTCTCGACGCGCTCCACCAGGCCACCGGGGGGCAGTGCACCATCGTCACCGACGTGGGCCAGCACCAGATGTGGGTCGCCAAGCTCTTCCCCTATCGCCGGCTGAATACGCACATCACGTCCGGCGGGTTAGGCACGATGGGGTTTGCCGTGCCCGCGGCCATGGGCGTGAAGCTGGCGCGCCCCGGTGAGCCGGTCTGGGCGATTTCCGGAGACGGCGGCTTTCAGATGAACCTCCAGGAGATCGCGACGATGGTGCAGGAAGCCATCCCGGTGAAGCTCGCGATCTTCAACAACGGCTACCTCGGCATGGTGCGGCAATGGCAGCAATTCTTCCACGAGCGCCGCTATTCGGCGACCCCGATCTGGAGTCCCGACTACGTGAAGCTGGCGGACGCGTACGGCGTACCGGGGTGGCGAGTGGACTCCGCGGCGCACGCTCCCGACGCCCTGCAGGCGGCCCTCAGGGCGCCGGGGCCCGCCCTGGTGGAATTCGTGATCGAGCAGGAAGCCAACGTGTTTCCCATGATTCCGCCGGGGGCTTCGCTGTCGGAAGCGATCGTGGCCGAGCCGGAGCCGGTGGCGGGCGCCGGCACGCCGGCATGACGGGCGAGACCCTTACGCTCCAGCTGGAGCCCGACCTCGCGATCCTAACCCGCGCGCTCGGTCTCCTGCGCCGCCGGCGGATTCCGGTGCGGGCCCTCGAGCTCACCGCCCCCGACGGGGCGGGGCGACGCCGGCTCACCATTCAGTTGGAGACGGATTCCTCTACCACCGGTCGCCTGGCCTTGCTGTTGGCCAAGGTGGTCGGCATCACTCACATCCAGCAGGGAGGCCAGATCATGAAGGTCTACTATGATCGCGATGCGGACCCGGCCCGGCGAGCGGGTCGGATCTTCGCCATTATCGGGTTCGGCAGCCAGGGACACGCCCACGCGCTGAACCTGCGGGATAGCGGTGCGGCGGTCGTGGTCGGCCTGCGGCCGGGCAGTCCGTCGTGGAGCAAGGCTACCGCGGCCGGGCTGACGGTAACCCGCACGGCCGAAGCGGTCGCCGCGGCGGACACGATCATGATGCTGGTCCCCGACCAGGACGCGCGGGCCGTGTACGAGGCTGCCGTCGTGCCCGAGCTCCGGCCCGGCAAGACGCTGATGTTCGCCCACGGGTTCAACGTCCACTACGGCGAGATCGTGCCGCCCCAGGGCGTGGATGTCTCGATGGTCGCACCGAAGTCGCCCGGCCACCTGGTGCGGAGCGAATACGAAGCGGGGCGAGGAGTCCCGGCGCTGGTGGCCGTGCATCAGGATGCCTCGGGGAATGCGCTGGCCGACGCGCTGAGCTATGCAGCCGGGATCGGATGCACCCGGGCCGGCGTGCTGGCCACCAGCTTCAAGGAAGAAACCGAAACCGATCTCTTCGGTGAGCAAGCGGTGCTCTGCGGGGGCGTCACGGCGCTGGTCAAGACTGGCTTCGAAACGCTGGTGGAAGCGGGTTATGCCCCCGAGATGGCCTACTTCGAGTGTCTCCACGAGCTCAAGCTGATCGTGGACTTGATGTACCGGGGCGGGTTGAGCTTCATGCGGTATTCGATCAGCGACACCGCCGAATATGGCGACTACACCCGGGGCCCCCGGGTGATCACCGAGGACACCCGGGCCGAGATGCGGCGCATCCTCGCGGCCATCCAGGATGGCAGCTTCGCCCGGGAATGGATCGAGGAAAACCTTGAGGGCCGTCCCAACTTCGATCGGATGCGACAGGCCGATCGCGAGCACCTGATCGAGCAGGTGGGGCGGCGGCTCCGCGCGATGATGCCGTGGTCCGAAGAAGCCAGGCGGGAGCCTGCCCCGAAGCGCGAGCCTCGTACCGCCGTTCCGGCCTGACCTCTGCATGCAGAGCTCGTTGGCGGCCGCTCCGCGCACGCTGTTCGAGAAGGTCTGGGATGCGCATGTCGTTTCGGGATCTCCCGGCGGCGGCCCGGTGCTGCTTTATGTGGATCTGCACCTCGTCCACGAGGTGACTTCGCCACAGGCCTTCGAAGGCCTGCGGCTTGCCGGGCGCCGGGTGCGACGGCCGGTGCGGACCCTCGCGACGGTGGATCACAACGTGCCGACCGGCGACCGTGCCGTGCCGATCGCCGATCCGGTAGCGGCCGGGCAGGTGGACGCGCTCGAGCACAATGCGCGGGAAGCGGGGATCGAGCTCTTCGGGCTCGACTCGCCCGACCAGGGCATCGTGCACGTGATCGGGCCCGAGCTGGGCGCGACCCAGCCGGGCAAGCTCATCGTCTGCGGCGACTCGCACACATCCACCCATGGCGCGTTCGGGGCCCTGGCGTTCGGTATTGGGACCACCGAGGTCGAGCACGTGCTCGCCACCCAGTGTCTGGTCCAGACCAAGCCGCGCACGATGGAGGCGCGATTCATCGGCCAGGAGCCGCCCGGTGTCACACCCAAGGATTTCATGCTCGCCCTGATCGGCCGGATCGGCCCCGCGGGCGCCACCGGGCACGTGATCGAGTACACCGGCGACGCGGTGGAGCGGCTGTCGATGGACGGGCGCATGACCATCTGCAACATGTCGATCGAAGCGGGTGCCCGGGCGGGCATGATCCGCCCCGACGGGACGACCCTCCGGTATCTCGCCGGCCGGCCCCGCGCGCCGGCGGGAACGGAATGGGAGGCGCAAGCGGCCAAATGGCTCGCGCTGGCCAGTGACCCGGGCGCCCGCTACGACCGTTCGCTGGTGCTGGATGTCTCGACGCTGGAGCCGCAGGTCACCTGGGGGACTCATCCGGGGATGGTGGGCCCGATCAGCGACAGAGTTCCTAACCCGGCAGATTTTCCGGCCGATGCCGATCGCCAGGCGGCCCGGCGTGCCCTCGAGTACATGGGGCTCGAACCGGGTATTCCGCTCGAAGGGATTCCGGTGGATCGGGTCTTCCTCGGCTCCTGCACCAACGCGCGGCTCACCGATCTCCGCGCCGCGGCGGAGATCGTCAAGGGAAGACGGGTGGCCGGGCGAGTCCGGGCGATGGTGGTTCCCGGCTCGATGCGGGTCAAGGCGCAGGCCGAAGCGGAAGGACTCGATCGGGTGTTTCGGGCCACGGGCTTCGAATGGCGGAATGCCGGCTGTTCGATGTGTATCGGCATGAACGAGGACATACTCGGCCCGGCGGAGCGGTGTGCCTCTACCTCCAATCGCAACTTCGAAGGACGCCAGGGCCAAGGGGGCCGCACCCACCTCCTGAGTCCGATCATGGCTGCCGCCGCGGCGCTGGCGGGGCATCTGACGGACGTGCGGAGGTATTTGTGATCCCCTTCACCCGCCACCGCGGGCAGGTCGCGGTTCTCCCTCGCGCCAACGTGGATACCGACCAGATCATTCCCAAGCAGTTCCTGAAGCGGGTAGAGCGCACCGGGTTCGGGCCGTTCCTGTTCCATGCCTGGCGATACCGACCCGACCGCTCTCCTAACCCGGAGTTCGAGCTCAACCGTCCGACCGCCGCGGGGGCGAGCGTCCTGATCACCGGGCCTAATTTCGGGTGCGGCTCCTCGCGCGAGCACGCGGTGTGGGCACTCTTGGAGTACGGATTCCGGGTGATCCTGGCGCCCAGCTTCGCCGACATCTTCTATGAGAATTGCTGCCGGAACGGCCTCTTGCCGGTAGTCCTGCTCGAGCCCACCCTGGCCGAGCTGGCGCAGCGCGCCGCCCTCGAAGGCTACCAGCTCACGGTGGACCTGGAAGCCGAGCAGGTCCACGACGAGGCTGGCCTGGCGGTGCCATTCCGGATGGATGCGTATCGCCGGGAGCTCCTGCTCCTCGGGCTCGATGAGATCGCCGAGACCCTGCGCCGGGAGGACCAGATCGCCGCGTACGAGCGCCGGCGGGCAGGGGCGCCGATCCAGTGACCCGCTTCACCATCGCCATTCTTCCGGGAGACGGGATCGGTCCCGAGGTGACCCGGGAAGCGGTCCGGTGTCTCGATGCGGTGAGTGGCCTGTTCGGCTGGTCGGTGACCCGGGCCGAATTCCCGATCGGCGCCGCCGCCATGGCCCGGCATGGGAGTCCTTTTCCTTCCCTAACCCGCGATGCCGTCGGCCAGGCCGATGCGGCGTTGCTCGGCGCGGTGGGCGATGCTGCCTTCGATCGGGCTCCTCCCGAGCGGCGTCCCGAAGCCGGGCTCCTGGCGCTGCGCCGACATCTGGGGGTCTTCGCCAACCTGCGCCCGGTGAAGCCGTTCGCCGAGTTGGCGGCTTCGTCTCCGCTCCGCGCCGAGCGCATCGCGGGCGTGGACCTCCTGATCCTCCGCGAGCTCACCGGAGGGATCTACTACGGGACGCCGCGGAGCCGCGAGCCTGAGGCCGCCCTCAACACGCTTCGCTACAGCGCCGGCGAGATCGAGCGAGTCGCGCGGATGGCGTTCGAGATTGCCCGCCGGCGAAGGCGGCGGGTGGCTTCGGTGGACAAGGCCAACGTCCTCGAAGTGTCCCAGCTCTGGCGGGACGTGGTTACCCGGGTGGGACGGGACTATTCCGATGTGACGCTGGACCATCTCTATGTGGACTCCGCCGCGATGCGGCTGATCGCGGAGCCGGGCTGGTTCGACGTGCTGCTCACCGAGAATCTTTTCGGCGACATCCTGAGCGACGAAGCGGCGGTCCTGGCCGGCTCGCTCGGCTTGCTGCCGTCCGGCTCGCTCGGCCGGGGGCCCGGCCTCTTCGAGCCGGTCCACGGCTCGGCGCCCGATCTGGCCGGGAGAGGAGTCGCGAATCCGGCGGGCGCCATCGGATCGGCCGCGATGCTTCTCCGGTACGGGTTAGGGCAGGAAGAGGCGGCGGACCTGCTGGAGGCGGCGCTGGCTCGAGTGATCGCGCGCGGGGCGCGTACCCGCGATGTGGCCGAGCCGGGAGTTCCAGTGCTTTCTACCGGGGAATTCGGAGCCCGGGTGGTGGAGGCGATTCGGGTGCCTCAGCCGGCAAGTCGGTAACCGCACCGCGGCTTGCGCTCGAAACCAGGCGGGCATACTTGGCGAGCACGCCGCCCGCATAACGCGGGGGAGGGGGCTGCCATCGAGCTCGCCGTGACGCGAGGACCTCGGGAGGGACTTCGAGGTCCACCACGTGCCGATCGGCGTCAATCGTCACCCGATCGCCCGATTCGACCAGCGCGAGCGGGCCACCCACTGCGGCCTCCGGGGCCACGTGGCCGACCACCATGCCGTAGGTCCCGCCGGAGAAACGGCCGTCGGTGACCAGCCCCACCGAGTCGCCTAACCCGGCACCGATCAGCGCCGAGGTCGGCGCCAGCATCTCTCGCATGCCGGGGCCCCCCCGCGGCCCCTCGTAGCGGATCACGATCACATCGCCCGGCTCGATCCGGCCGGCGAGAATCGCCTCGAGGCAGATCTCTTCCGAATCGAACACCCGGGCCGGCCCGCTCATGCGGCGGCGCTTCACCCCGGTAAGCTTGGCGACGCTTCCTTCCGGAGCCAGCGAGCCCCGCAGGATGACCAGGTGCCCCTCGGGATACACCGGCTGGCCCCAGGGCCGGATCACGTCCTGATCCGCGGGCGGCTCGGAAGGAATGTCGCGCAATCGCTCTCCGATGGTCTGGCCGGTCACCGTCAGCGCGTCGTCGTGTAGCACATCGTGCTCCAGCAGCAGCCTCATGACCTGGGGAACGCCCCCGGCGCGATGGAGGTCGGTGGCGACGTACCGACCCGAAGGCTTGAGGTCGGCGAGCACCGGCACTCGCCGGCGGATCGGCTCGAAATCGTCGAGCGTGAGGGGCACGCCGGCCGCATGGGCAATGGCCAGGAGATGCAGCACCGCATTGGTGGACCCGCCGAGCGCCATCGCCACGGCGATCCCGTTGTCGAACGCCTTGCGGGTTAGGACGCTTCGGGCATGCCGCCCGGCCCGGACCGCGGCCAGCAGCGCTTCGGCGGAGCGGGCCGCATGGTCCGCCGTCGCCTCGTCTTCCGCCGCCAGGGTGGCCGAGTAGGGCAGGCTCATCCCCATGGCTTCGATGACGGCCGCCATGGTGTTGGCGGTGAACATTCCGCCGCAGCTTCCCACGCCGGGGCAGGCGTGGCGCTCCACCGCGAGCAGCTCCTCGGCGCTCATCCGGCCGGCGCTGAACTGACCCACGGCCTCGAAGGCGCTCACCACGGTGAGATCGCGGCCGTCGAGCCGCCCCGGCTTGATGGTCCCGCCGTAGACGAAAATCGCGGGGAGATCGAGCCGCGCCATCGCGATGAGCGCGCCCGGCATGTTCTTGTCGCAGCCGCCTACCGCGAGCACGCCGTCCATACTCTGAGCGGCACAGGCAGTCTCGATCGCGTCGGCGATCACCTCCCGGGACACCAGTGAGTATTTCATGCCCTCGGTGCCCATCGAGATTCCGTCGCTCACGGTGATGGTGCCGAAGAGCTGCGGCATTCCGCCTGCCGCGCGAGCCGTTGCCTCGGCCCGTCGGGCGAGGACATCGAGGCCCGCGTTGCAGGGGGTGATGGTGCTGTAGCCGTTAGCGATCCCGATGATGGGCTTGCCGAAATCGGAATCGCCGAATCCCACGGCGCGGAGCATGGCGCGATTGGGGGTGCGCTCGATTCCTTCCGTGATGACGCTGCTCCGGAGCCGCTCGGGCATCAAGCGAGACCTTGGCTGGGGTACGGGGAATCCATGAGATCGGGTCGCAACGCGACCGCTCCGCGAAGATACACCTGCTCCACGTTCCCACCAGGTCGGGCGCGTTCCAGGTGCATCAGGACTCGAATGCACCGCGGCAGGCTTCCCGGAACCGGGATCTCGGTCATGCACAGCAGCGACAGGCCCTCCGCGGTGGTGGCGCCCCGGACTGCCTGAAACCGGCGCCAGGTCATGTCCGCCTCCGGATGCCGATGAACTCGGTCAGGTTGGGCCGGGAGATCCGGTTGTGGACGTCGCGGGCCAGGATCACGAGTCCGTACCGCTCGGCGGCCGGCGCGCCGGCAATGGCGGCGAAGGTGGGATCGTCAGCCAGGGCCACGTCGCGCGCGGCCCCCGCAGTGTCGAACCAGGGTTCCGCGTGGATCTTCGGGTGCGCGCTCAGAAACTGTCCGCATTGGGCGAGTGCGGCCGGATGGGAGGCGGCCCGTCGAAGCCCTTCAAAGGTCGCACCCGGGAGACCGAGCAGATGCAGGCAAATGGTGAGCGCGACCTGGCCGGTGATTTCGATTGCGGTGGCCCCCATGAGGGCGGCCAAGCTCTCTGGGATTTGCCCCACAATCGCGTTGTCGACCGGCAGGACTCCTCCTGATGCCGCCCCGGTTTGGACCGCTTCGACCACGGCGGTAAAGGTGGGCTGGGGCAACGGTTCGCAGCGCTTGCCAAAGAGGCAATAGGCTGCATGCTCGCTGAAGGCGCCCGAGACTCCCTGAAACGCAATCCGATTCATCGCTCCTCCCGATTTTGAAACGAAAAAGGCCCCCGCGACGTTCGCGGGGGCCTGACCTGGCGCAGCTGGATTGTG
>JBQTHV010000127.1:0-11477 GCA_052389555.1 Gemmatimonadales bacterium
GGGGGGCGCCTCGACATCGTGTTTCTGACTCATCTCCATTCCGATCACACGATCGGACTGGCCGACGTCATTCACACCGGTTGGGTCATCGGGCTGCGGGCGGCTCCCTTGCGGCTCTTCGGCCCGCCCGGGACCGAGGCGATGGCGCGCCATCTCACCGAGGCGTACGCGGCCGACATCGCCAACCGCACCGGCGGGCTGCAACCGCATACCAAGGAAGGCTGGAAGATCGCGGCGTGGGACATCGCCGCCGGCGAGGTCTATCGCGATTCCACCGTCGTGGTGACCGCCATCCCGGTCCACCACGACGGTTGGCAGGTCTCGTTCGGTTATCGGTTCCAGACCCGGGACCGGGTTGTCGTGATCTCCGGCGACGCCACCCCCTCCGAATCGATCGTGACGGCCTGCAACGGCTGCGACGTCCTGGTCCACGAGGTGTACTCGACCGCCGGCTTCGCGACCCGCACCCCTGAGTGGCAGCGCTATCACGCCGACGCTCACACCTCGACCGCCCAGCTGGCCGATCTCGCCCGGCGGGCCAGGCCCAAGCTCCTGGTGCTCTACCACCAGCTCTACTGGAGCTCTACCGACGACGACTTGATCCAGGAGATCCGCGCCGCGGGTTATACCGGCCCCGTGGTATCGGCCCGTGACCTAGGTGTCTACTGATGACAGCCATGCGCGTAAGCCTGTTCGCCCTGTTCGCCCTGTTCGTCCCGTTCGCCCCGTTCGCCCCATTCCCCACTCCCCAGCAGCAACAATTCGACCTCCTCATCCGGGGCGGCCGCGTTCTCGACGGCACCGGCAATCCGTGGTTCCGCGCCGATGTCGGCATCCGGGGCCACCGGATCGCAGCGATCGGCGACCTGCGCAATGCCGCCGCGCCGCGGGTCATCGATGCGACCGGCAAGTACGTCACGCCGGGCTTCATCGCCCTGCACGAACACATCGACCGGGGCATCCTCCGCGGGTTAGGAGTCGTCCCCAACTACCTCACCCAGGGCTTCACCACCGCCGTGATCAACGCGGACGGCCTGGAAGGCGGCGTCTGGCCGCTCCGGGCCCAGCGCGACTCGCTCCGGAAGCTTGGCCACTCGGTGAACCTGGCCCCGATGGTGTCCCACGGCACGGTGCGCCGGCTGGTCATGGGCACCACGCCCGAGCAGGTCATGCGTCCCGCCGCGCCGGAGGAGTTAACCCGCATGCAGGCGCTGGTACGGCAGGGGATGGAGGAAGGCGGGTTCGGGCTTTCCACCGGGCTCGAGTACAACCCGATGCGCTACTCGACGACCGACGAGCTCGTCGCCCTCGCGAAGATGGTGGCGGAGTACGGCGGCCACCTGCAGATGCACATGCGCAGCCAGGGCCGCTACCCCAAGTGGCAGCTGCCGAGCCACCTGGATCACCCGACCCAGCGCCAGGTGGACTGGATGGACGCGATCCAGGAAGGCATCGAGATCGCGCGACGCACGGGGGTGCCGGTGTGGTTCGACCACATCCATCCCAAGGGGCCGCGCGAGTGGGGCGTGTCCAAACCCACCGTCGAAACGATCCGGCGCGCCTGGAGCGAGGGGCTTCAGATCTACACCAACATGCATTCCTACGAGGGCTACGCCGAAACGGTGACCCTGGTGCCGCGCTGGGCGCTGGCGACGCAGGAAGTCCCCGGGATGAGCATGATCGACGACTTCCCACCGGTGGATTACACCGGTGCGCTGGCGAATTTGGAGAGGAACCTGAAGGACCTAACCCGCAAGGCGATGCTGGAGCGCGATGCGCTCTACGAGATCGACCGCCAAGGCGGGCCCGAGGGCCTCGTGATCAACGGGTTCCCCGATCGGAGCCTGGTCGGCAAGACGCTCGGCCAGGTGGCACGGGAGAAGAACCTCTCGCTCTTCGAGACCGCGCTCTGGCTCGCCCGCAACGGGTTTCCCGACCGCCTGGGCGGGGTGGTGTGGACCATGAAGGCCGTGGGAATGGTGGACATCGAGGAGTGGATGCGCCATGACTGGAATGGCGTGTCGCTCGACCGCGCGGTGGACGATCTCGCGACCTGCCGGCAGTTCACCCACCCGGGCGTCTGGGGCACCTCGGGCCGGCTGATTCGAACCTTCGTGTTCGAGCGACGCACCATCACGCTGCCCTACGCGATCCGCTCCCTCACCTCAGTCGGTGCCCAGGCGCTCGGCCTCACCGACCGCGGTGTGCTCCGCCCGGGGATGATGGCGGATGTGGCGATCTTCGATCCCGAGACCATCCGTTCCGACGCCACCTACTTGAACCCTTGTGTGCAGCAGGAGGGGATCACCCACGTGTTGATCAACGGCGTCCTGGTGGTCGATGGCGGCAAGGTGACCGGGGCCAAGCCCGGCCGAGTGCTCCAGCGGGATCGCCGCCGCTAACCCGGCGCCGAGCCGTCCAGCCGCCGAGCCGTCCAGCCGTCTCACCTCTCGCCCGGACAGCGACCGGCTCCGGCCGGCGGCAAGCCCCAACCGCGAGTTCGGCGACGGCCAGCAAACCCGCAACAACTAGATTGACCCGTTGCATCATGGCCACCACTCTCATGCTCACCGGCGATGTCATGCTCGGCCGCGGGATTGACCAGATCCTGCGGCAGTCCGTCGATCCGGTAATCTACGAGCCCTATGTGAAATCGGCCGATGGCTACGTGAAGCTGGCCGAGCAGGTGCACGGCCCGCTGCCTCGCCAGGTCGCGCCCGGGTACGTCTGGGGCGACAGTCTCGAGCTCCTAACCCGCATCGGGCCGCACGCCCGGGTGATCAATCTGGAGACCGCGGTCACCACCGCCAGCGTGCCGTGGCCGGAGAAGGGGATCCAGTATCGGATGCACCCCGCCAACGTGGAGGTGCTCCAGGCTGCCGGGATTCATGCGGCGGTGCTGGCCAACAACCACGTGCTCGACTGGGGCGAGGAAGGGTTGCTGGAGACGCTGGAGACGCTCCAGCGGGCCGGGATCCGGACGCCGGGCGGGGGGCGCGACAGCGAGGAGGCATTGGCCCCGGCTGTTATCACGGTCCCCGACGGGCGGATCCTGGTCCTCGCGGCCGCCGAGCCCTCGAGCGGGGTGCCGCTGGCCTGGGGGGCGCTGCCCCATCGGCCCGGGATTCACCTGCTCCCCGATCTCTCCCGCCGCACCGCGCTCGAGCTCGCCGAGCGGGTTAGGAGCCTAACCCGGATTGCGGGGGATCGGGTTGTCGGGTCGATTCACTGGGGCGGCAATTGGGGGTACCCCGCGCCGGGCGAGCAGGAACGGTTCGCGAGGGTCCTGATCGAGGAGGGCGGGGTGGATGTCGTGCACGGCCATTCGTCGCACCATCCCAAGGGGATCGAGCTCCATCGGGGCCGGCTGATTCTCTACGGCGCAGGCGACCTGATCAACGACTACGAGGGGATCGGCGGCTACGAGAGCTTTCGCACCGAGCTCGCGCTCATCTATCTGGTGACCCTCCAGCGGTCGGGCGAATTCGAATCGCTCACGCTGCTGCCCTTCCGGATGGAGCGGTTCCGGCTCAACCGGGCAACCGAAGACGAAACCTTGTGGCTCCTCAACCTGGTCCGCGGCCTCTCGCGCGGCCTGTTCTTCGAGCTGACCGAAGACGGCCTCATCAAAGTCTCGCCCGCCTGATCGCCCGGTTCGTCCTGTTCGCCCCGTTCGCCCTGTTTGCCCTGTTCGTCTATTTTCTCGCCATGGATCGGCTGTTCCTGCTCTCCCCGGCCAGCACTGCCGGCCACCGGGCCCGCATGCTCCTGGGCGCGCGAGGCCGGTTCCCCCTGGCGCAACGGGTGCGGGCGCCCGAGGGCCAGACGATCGGCGAGGTATTCACCTTTCTGAGCGGGCTCTACTTCCGCGGGAAGCTGGCCTACGCGCGCGAGTTCGCGCGACCCGAGTCGGCGATTCGGGTGATCACCACGAACCGGGGCCTGGTCTCGCCCGACCTCCGGGTAACCGCGGGCGATCTCAGGATCATGGCCCGCGGGGAGATCGACCCGGCCCGGCGCCGCTACGCTCTTCCCCTAACCCGCGACGCCGAGCGGCTGGCTGGGGAGCTCGGGCCGGGCGGGGAAGTCGTGCTGCTGGGCAGCATCGCGACCGACAAGTATGTGGGGATTCTGCTCGAGATCTTCGGCCCCCGGCTCGTGTTCCCGGCGGAATTCGTGGGGCGGGGCGACATGAGCCGGGGCGGGCTCATGCTGCGCGCGGTCCGCGCCAACCGGGAGCTCGTCTATCGTCCTCTCCTCGGCGCCGACCGCCGCGGCAGACGCCCCGCTCGCCTGGCTCCGGTGTAGTGCCGAGCGCCGAGCGCCGAGCGCCGAGTCCCGGTCGATGATCCTCCCCGGCATCCGCGACTTCGAAGCCGCCCGCGAGCGGGTTAGGGCCCACGCCCGCCACACTCCGCTGCTCACCTCGGCGACCTTGAGCCACGCTACCGGGTTCGAGGTACGGCTCAAGGCCGAGATGCTCCAGCGGACCGGGAGCTACAAGATCCGGGGACCCCTCAACAAGTATCCGCTGCTTACTGCCGAGCAGCGGGCCCGCGGGGTGGTCTGCTCGTCGGCGGGGAATCACGCCCAGGGCGTAGCGCTCGCGGCCCGGATCCATGGAATCAAGGCCGTTGTCGTCATGGCGAAGAATGCCACTCCGTCCAAGGTGGCGGCGACCCGGGGCTACGGGGCCGAGTTGGTGCCCTACGGAACCATCTGGGACGAGGCCAACGAGAAGGCGCGCCAGCTGGTCGAAGAGCGCGGGCTGACCTACATCCATCCGTTCGACGATCTGGAGCTCATCGGCGGGCAGGGGACCGTGGGGCTTGAGATCGTGGAGGACTGGCCCGAGGCCCAGGTGATCGTGGTGCCGATTGGCGGGGGCGGGCTCATCTCGGGGATCGCGCTGGCGGCCAAGAGCGTGAATCCGCGGGTTAGGGTGATGGGGGTCGAATCGTCCGGCGCGCCGGGGATGCAGCGGAGTGTCGCAGAGGGCCGGCTGGTCACGCTCGAGCAGGTGGATTGCATCATCGACGGGCTCCGGGTGCGGACCGTGGGGCGGCAGACCTTCGAGATCGTGCGGCGGGTGGTGGACGAGATCGTGACGCTGCCCGACGCGCAAATCTTCGACGCGATGCTCTGGGTGATGCACCATGCCAAGCTGGTGGTCGAGGGGGCTGCCGCGGCCCCGGTCGCGGCGCTGTTGCAGGGACTGATCCGGGCGCCGGCGGGCACCCGGGTGGTGGCGGTGCTGAGCGGCGGGAACGTGGATCTGGAGCAGCTCCGCGGGCTCAAGTGGAACTAGGGCGGTAGCGGAATGGGCCCCTGGCTCGGTGAATTCCAACTGCTCGTGCTCCTTGCGCTCTTCAAGCTTCGCGGCGAGGGGTACGCTTGGTCGATTCAGGCGACCCTAGCCGCGGTCGGCCGCATCGCGGAGCTCGGAGCGATCTCCCAGGTACTGCGCCGATTGGAGCAGATGCGTCTGGTCGAGAGCCGGTTCGGTCATCCGGTCCGGTCCCCTGGCGGCCGCCGCAAGCGTCACTATCGCGTGACGCCCCGGGGCGTCAAGGCCGTGCAGGACTCCCTGACCATCCTCTCCCGGATGCTTCCCCGGGGAGTAGTGCTCAAACGCCTCCGATTGCGAGAACGGATCTGCCTCCCCTCCCACGAGACGGAGGTGACGTGCCCCATCTGGAATTAGGCATATGTGCGACAATGTCGTACATATGGCCGGAGCGGGAGAGGGCACGTCCTGCCGGTCCCGGCGCCTTCAGCGGTTCAGGCGAACCTGCTCCTCCTGGATGGCTTGCAGCTCGGCGATCGCCTCGAGATCTCGGGGTCGTCCGAGAGCCCGCTTGACCCGGATCAGCCAGGGCAGATCGAGAATCTCGGTTTCCCGGCCATAGATCGCGGCCGCGATGGTATGGGGCTCGAGATCCTCGTATCGCCCACCGCCGGTCACTTCTCTCAAGAGGTCGATGTCTCCCGCCGTGGTGGTGAGCGTGAAGTTGAGCCCGGCTCGGAGCGTGGCCGTCGACCACTCGAACGGCAGCCCCGGTGGGGCGCCCCGGAGGTAGGGCTTGAGCGGCTTGAGTGCCCGGACCAGCCGCTCCAGGTTCTGGTCACTCCGCCGGTAGCAGATATCGACGTCCTGGGTGACCCGCGCCGAGCCGTGCGCCCGCGCCGCCACCCCGCCGATCAGTATGAACTCCACCTCGGCGTCGTGCAGGGCGGCGAACAGGCGGCGCAAGTTCACCGCCGCTTCCTCTTTCGCACCGACCGCTCCAGCTCGGCGTGGAACTCCTGGAGCTGGGCCAGCTCCCGGATCCGCTGGTCCACGGTCAGCCCCAGATTCCGGCGGATCAAGGTCCGGTCGATGTCCTCCTGATACCGCGCGATTACCGGATCCGGGGTGACCCGGGGGACGATCCGCACCTCCAACTCGCAATCGGCGGCTTGGGCCAGCCGCTCCAGCGTGGCGAGGTTCGGGGCGGCTTCTCCAGACTCCAGTCTGGCCACCGCCGGCTGTGACGTCCCCGCCCGGCGGGCCAGCTCCTCCTGGGTCAGGCCGGCCCGCTCCCGCAGGTCCCGGATCACCTCGACGACGCTTATACTCATTGCGATATACAATATATCGCTTCTGTTATGGCAGCACCAGCTCGCGAAGCCGCCCCACCAGCCGCACCGTGGCCCAGGTGTCCCGCTTGCAGTATTCCAGGAGATCGTTCCGCACCCGCTCCCGCTCGGCGGCGGGAATCCGGTGCGCCACGAAGAGGAGCCGGGCGATCTCGACGCTCGCCACCCGGCCGTCCACGATCACCAGATCCGAGTAGCTCACTTCGGGCACCAGCGGCGTGATGACGTGCTTGAGACCGAACTTCCCCCCGAACTCGGGGTGATAGACCGTGTTCCGCACGATCTGGAGCAGGTCCACGAACTTCTCGATCAATTCCTCGAGTGCGGGGGCCAGGTCGGGCAGGAGCTTCTGGAGATCTCTTATCCGGCCCTTCTCGTAAGACGAATAGGTCACCACGGTGCGGGCCCGCGCGGTGGCCTCGAGCATCCGCGCCGCCAGCTCTCTTCGAGGATCGAGGGGGCCCTCGGCGAGCCAGCCCACGTGATCGGTGGATCCACCGCGCTGCTCCTCGTGGTAGCTGAACTGGGCCACCGCGGGACCCCAGGGCGCGAGCTCATCCCAGGGAGGAATCGCGCGAGCCACGGTCTCGAAGTCCAAGAAGCCCAACGGGTGCTCGAGCCGGACGAGCTCGTCGCCCAGGGTGGGCTCGACCACCATGCGGCTCTCCCGAATGGCCTTGAGCTGGCGCTTCTGGGTGAAGGAGAGCTTCTCGCCGGGATCGAGATCGTGCATGGAGTGAATGCCGGCCTCCAGATAGGCGGCGGTGCGCTTGGGTCCCACGTTGTAGAGATGCCGGATGTGCAAGGGATCCGGGGACCAGCAGCGGTCGTGAAAGGGACATTCGCGAGGCTCGTAACAATGGAGCCCGACCGCCTTCTCGGGGAGCGGCCCGCCTAACACGCTCCTCAAGTGCTCGACCAGCGGCGGCACCTCGGGCAGGTAGGCTTCGACCGCCGCCGTCACGTCCTCGCGCACCAGCAGCGGGCCCGGCCCGGGGTGGCGGTACTCCGGGTTCAAGTGCAGCACCTCGACGCGGGTTAGGAGAAGGCCGCACTGGCGGAGCACCCAGGCCTGCACCGCCACGTCGGGGATGTGTTCCTCCTTGAGCTTGTTGGAGGACTTGACCTCGATCAGGGTCCAGCCGTCCTCGCCGCGGAGCAGCACGTCCACCGCGACGAACACGCCGCCGGCCTCGAAGCTCGCCTCGAAGATCGCGGGCGCACCGGAATCGAGCGCCACCTGAGTCGCGGCAATCCGCTCTGCGTACGCATTGTGAGGCAAGTCGATGAGCACGCCGCCGGGGAACGCCGCGCGGGCGAGCTCTCCCACGATGCGGCCCTGGTCGAAGAGGTCCTGAAGGACCTTGTCGGGCTGGAGCTCGACCGCATCGGGCTCGTGGACGGTCCACCAGAGGAGCTTCTCGCACTGCCAACCCGCGACGAACCGCGACTTAGACAGCCGCGGCGGGGGCGGCGGGGGCGGCGGCGGCGGCGGAGTGGACATAGAGGGTTCGGGTGGGGTACGCGAACGCGATTCCTTCCTTCTCGAATCGCTCGGCGATGGCGAACAGGAGCCCCTGGTGGATGTCCATGTAGCGGTTGTGATCGGGGTCGAGCACGAAGTACACGATCTCGAAGGTGAGCGCGAAATCGTCGAAGCTCTTGAAGTGGGCCCGGTCGAACCGCACGCCCGGCTGGGCCACTACCAGACTCCGGAGCAGGCCAGGGAGGCTGCGCAGCTTCTCGGTGGGGGTCTCATACACCACCCCGAGCTGGAACTGAACCCGCCGCTCGTGCATGCGCTTGAAATTCCGGATCCGGCTCTGGAGCAGGTCCCGGTTGCCGAAGATGAGCTGCTCGCCGGAGAGACTCCTAACCCGGGTGGTCTTGAGGCCGATCCGCTCGACCGTGCCCATCAAATCGCCCACGACGACGAAGTCGCCCACCACGAAGGGCTTGTCGAGCACGATCGAGAGCGAGGCGAAGAGATCGCCCAGGATGTTCTGGAGGGCGAGCGCGACGGCGACCCCGCCGATCCCTAACCCGGCAACCAGCGCGGTGACGTTGACGCCGAGGTTGGAGAGGGCGAGGAGCAGGAGCAGGGCGTAGAGGACGAGCCGGATGAGGAAGCTCAGCGCGCCCAGCGTGGTAGCCGCGGCCGGGTCGAGCGCGCGCCGGCGGGCTTCGATCCCGCGGGTGACCGCGATACCGATCCAGGTCGCGGCCTGGAAGGTGGTGATGCCCACGATCAGGAGCCGGAGGGCGCGGGCGGGGCCGCCGCTCAGCTGGACGAACCCTCCGGCCGGCCAGAGCGCGAGCACCGCAAGGAACCCATAGCGGGTGCGGCGGACCAGCTCGACGATAAGGTCGTCCACGATGCTCGCGGTGCGGGCGGCCAGCTTGCCGAGCCGGCTGAGCAGGACCCACCGGATTCCCACCAGGATCGCGAAGGTGATGACCGCCGCGATCGACGCTTCGCTCCACTGGAGCAGGTTCGCGCCGAGGAATTCGCGCTGGCGCAGGAAGTCGAGGAAGGTGGACAGCAGCGGGCTCACCGGCGCTACCGGCCTCGCGGGCTAGGGGCTCCGGGCAAGATAGGCCGGTCGCGGGGAAGGGGGAACCTCGCGCCACGGGGATTGAATTGGTCGAGTTGGGCATGGCACATCGGTTGCCATGGGGTTGGTCTGGCCCGAAACGGAGTGGAAACAGGTGAGTTGGGAAGCAGTCGAGCGCCGGTTCCGGGAGACCGGCGTGCCGTTGCGTCTGGTCGAGGGGCCCTGGTTCCGGATCGAAGTGGGACGGGGTCTGGCGCGGGAGCGCGCCCGGGCCGAGCGGATCGAGCTGGCCCCGGGGGATGCCGAGGTCCAGGTGCTCGATACCGACCGGGAGCGGCAGCAGGTGCTCCTGCTGGTTACCGATACCGACGGCTGGCGGAAGCCGCTCAAGCGCAAGATCCTCTGCGGCCGGGACGAGCGGTTCCTTTTCGTGGTGACGGTGCCAAATCCGTTCGGGATGGCGGTGAACTCGGTGGCGGCGGCCCACGAGGCGCTCAAGCCGGCGGAGATCCGGGAAGCCGGGGAACGGGGGCGGTGGCTACGGCAGGGCGAATGGTTCTTCGTGCCCTATCCCTGGATTCCGTTGGACTCTACCGGGGCGCGCAAGCGGGTACGGCTTGGGCTTCCTAACCCGCACGTAGTACAGTACCTCTGGGGCAATCCGAGCGACCTGGGCGGCGGGTTCGGGTCATGGCGGCGTGAGATCCGGCCGGTGTTTGCGCGGGGCTTCGTGCGCCACCGGGACCACAAGCCGCTGCATCTCCGGGTCTGGCATCGCGTGTACCGGAACAGCGCGGGCCAGGCGCCGGGGACGTTCTACGACTGAATCCTGCTCCGCTCAGGGCTAGCCCTCCGGCTTTTCCGAAAAGAACCGGGAAACGCGGGCACCATCGCCACTCAGTACGATCGAACCTGGTGGAGATGGGCTCGTTGAGAAGGCCTTCCCGTTCTGCCGCCAACCGGCGCGCTGCCTCGGCCCAGCCGGCGCGGGGCCGGGTGGCCGACTGAATCACGATAGCCCTCTCCTCGACCCGCAGCTCGACCTCCTCGCCCAGGCCGGCCTGTTCGATGAGCCGCTTGGGGAGGCGGACGCCCCAGGAGTTACCGATCCGGACAATGCGGGTCATCCTAGGTGACACTGTAAGCTCGGCAGATTGGAGCAGAGGGCGGTTCAGTGCTTCAGGGGGATGGGGGAACCGTCTGTTTGAGGTCACAGATTGTGACCTCAAATGGGGCCCCGCGCCATCAACGGCAAGGACCGGCGAATCAGGCTAGAGGGCAACCACCAGCGCATCGGGTGGGAGGGCGCTGACGCGCAGAACGCTGAAGCCAAGAATGCTGCCGTGCTGATCCACCCTGAACTTACCGTCGTACTCCTGCTCGAGGCGGTCCAAGCGGGCGGCCAGGTCAGCGTGCTCAGCCAGCAGCCGGCGCATCCGAACGAAGGCCCGCATGATCTCGACGTTCACCGCAATCGCCCGAGGAGAGCGCAGGACGCTCGACAGCATCGCGACGCCTTGCTCCGTGAAAGCATGCGGCCGCTTCCGGGTGCCGCCCCAACTTGAAGTCACAAATTGTGACTTCAAGTTTGTCCACTCTCGCTGGTCGAGCTGGAACATGAAGTCTGGCGGGAAACGGTCGCGGTTGCGCTGGACTGCCTGCATGAGGACCTTGGTCTCGACCCCATAGAGCATGGCCAGGTCTGGTCCGAGGAGGACCCGCTCACCCCTGAGAAGGAGGATCCGCTGGAGGACTTCCTGGGACCGAACGAGGGCTTGTACCATCCTCGAAAGATGCGAAGACCTGTCCCGAAACCGCGTACCCTTTTTCTGCGAACTGCCGGGCACCGTATATTCTCACGGTCCTCCCTTGGGGTACCCTATGCGCCTTCTCGTCAACGGCCAGCCCCACGAGATCCAGGCCCCACCCGAAATGCCCCTGCTCTGGGCGCTCCGGGACCTCGTTGGGCTCACTGGCACCAAGTACGGCTGCGGGCAGGCGCTCTGCGGCGCCTGCATGGTCCACCTGGACGGCAACCCAGTTCCTTCCTGTTCGATTCCGGTCTCGGCCGCGGAAGGGAAGGCCATCACCACGATCGAGGGGCTCGCGAAGGACGGGAAGGATCATCCGGTGCAGCAGGCCTGGCTCGAGCTCAACGTGCCGCAGTGCGGCTACTGCCAGGCGGGCCAGCTCATGACGGCCGCGGCGCTGATCGAGCGTAACCCGCGGCCCACCGACGCCGACATCGACGGGGCGATGAACCAGAACCTGTGCCGGTGTGGC
>JBQTHV010000128.1:0-15113 GCA_052389555.1 Gemmatimonadales bacterium
AGCAGCGGCCCTAACGCGGCCACCCCGCAGCTCGATGCCGATCTGGCAATGGTCGCGGCGGATCAGGTGGCCGAAGATGTCGATATCATGCGGGAGCCGGTCCTGTTCCCGCTCATGCCGTTCGGCGGCGGCCTGTCCCTGGCCGGCGGGCTCGGCACCGGACACTTCGGCCCGCCGAGCATTTGCACCTACAACAGCTCCACCCAGCGCGTCGAATGCCCGACGATAAACCGCGGCTCTCTGACCGTCACCCGCTCCTATCAGTTCAAAGACGAGAATGGGAACGTCCAGCAACAGTACGATCCGCTGCTGACCGCATCGGCCAACCTGCGGACCATGGTAGATGGCGAGCTATCGCATGACGCCTGGAGCGCCTCGATTCATCGGGAACGGGACCTGACCGCCACCGGGCTCCTGGGCGAGGAAACCCAGCGGACCTGGAACGGCACCGGAGCGAGCGCGATCACCCGGAGCCGGCACACCGACAATGGTGAAGAACGGTCCTACAACTTGAGCTGCGAAACGACCGTTGATGATGTGGTGCTCCCGGTCCCGCGGAGCGACGAGCGGTTCCCGATCAGCGGGACCATCACGATCCACTGCACCGTCACATTCGTCGGCGGGCCGCGAGATGGGCAGACGATCGAGCGGACGATGACCATCACCTTCGATGGGGACCAGACCGCGACCGTCACCGTTGGTGATCGCACGTTCGAGATCGATCTGAAGGCAAGGCACCGGCGGGATCGGTGATCAGCAGGAAGTAGTAAGCAGGAGGTAGTGAGAAGGGACAAACCTTGCCGGTCTCCGAATCTTGCACCGGCAGGGTTTGTCCACTCCTTACTACCTCCTGCTCACTACCTCCTGTTGTGCCTACATCTCTCCCCGCCTGGCAAGTCCGGCAATGCGCTCACCAGCACGGAAGGCCAACGCCATGATCGTCATCGTGGGCTGGCCGCGCCCCGAGGTCACCAGGCTGCCGCCGTCGCACAGGAACAGGTTGGCCACGTCGTGGGTGCGGTGGTCGGGGTTGATCACCGACGTCTGGGGATCGGTTCCCATGCGGCAGGTGCCGAGGAAGTGGGCGCTGCCGCCCGATACACCCGCATCGCCACCCCAGACCTTCTTCGCTCCCGCCGCCTGCAGGATCTCCCGGGACCGATCGATCATGAACTGCATCATCTTGATGTCATCCGGGTGATCGGTGTAAGTGATCCGCAACGCGGGAAGGCCCCAGTCGTCCTTCAACTTGGGATCGAGCGTGATACTGTTTGTCTCGACTGGAAGCGACGTGGTATGGCCGGCCGAGACCATCCCTCGGGTGAAGTACTCCGTCAGCAGGCGCTTGTATTCACTTCCCCAGGTAGGGGCATCCGGTGGCAGGCCGCCCAGCCCGAATACGATCGGATATGCGCCGAACCGGGCATCGATTCCACCGCCTCCGTAGAAGCCCCGTTTCGAATCGCTGTCGTAGAAATCGTGAATCATCCGGGTGTCCTGAACGCTCTTGAACTCGTTCAGGGGGTGCTCGAAGACGCCGATGGTCTGAGTGTACCCGTTGAACATCAGGTGCTTGCCGACATAACCGCTCGAGTTGGCCAGCCCCTCCGGGAAGCGACTGTTCGACGAGATCAACAGCAGCTTCGGGGTCTCGAGACCGTTCGCGGAAAGAATGACCGCCCGGGCGGGCTGGAACTGTTCCTTCCTGTCGGCATCGAAATAGGTAACCCCGGTCGCCCGGCCTCGAGCGTCGGTTTCCACCCGGCGCACGTAGCTCCGGGGGCGGATTTCGCATTTCCCGGTTGCCTCGGCGATCGGGATCGTGGCGGCGAGCGTCGAGCTCTTCGCGCCGTATTCGCACCCGAATGCCAGGCAGAAGCCGCAATGCTGGCAGGCATTCCGGCCGTTGAATGGGCGCGACAGAATTCCCATCGGCGCGGATTGCGGATGCAGGCCGAGCGCCCGGCAGCCCTTCTCGAATAAGACGCCGGACGATTTCACCGGGAGAGGCGGCAGCGGGTAAGGCCTGGAACGAGGCGGGTCGAACGGGCCCGGCTCGCCTGACACGCCCATCTCCCAGTCCACCATGGTGTAGTACGGCTCGAGATCCTGATAGGTGATCGGCCAGTCGACCAGACTGGCGCCGGACACCGGGCCGACCTTGCTGCGTTCGAGGAAGTCGATCTCGTGGAGCCGCCACAGGTTCGCGGTGAAGTGGACGCTGCTTCCCCCCACCATGCTCGCCCGGAACAGTCCCCCGCCGTACGGTTGGGCTTCCTCCGATTCCGATTTCCTCCAGGTGAACGGCGTCTTGGGGCCGAGCTCGCCATTCAGCAGATACGCGAACTCGTCGTGCTTGAAGTCGCTGGGGCCGAGCCGAGGCCCCATCTCCAGCACCACCACGGAGTAGCCGCGGGTCGAGAGCTGCTTGGCGAGAATGCCGCCGGCTGCTCCGGAGCCGACGATCAGGAAATCCACCGTCTCGGAGAGCGGATAACGGACTGCGGGACGCGCCTGCATGCTCACTGTCCCCCATTTCGCGCGGCTTCGGCGTCGTAGTAGCCGAAGGGCGGCTGGAAGATTCCATGATCTTCGAAGCCGAGCAGCTTCCACCCGATCTGCTCGCGGTTTCCGCCGTACGACGGATTGCCGAACATGCCCACGATGGTGGCGAACCGCACCTGCTGGAAGAGCGGGCCCGATTCGACTTCCTTGAGCAGCGCATCCTGCTGCTCGGGCGCGAGCGAAGCAAATGACGTCTTGCCGGGCCACTTCGCGGCGACCTTCTTGTTGAGGTCCTCGAGTCCCGCGACTAGAAGGGGTTTCTGATTCGCGGCGAACGTCGCCAGCGACTTGTCCATGAAGTGGATGACGCCCGCTTCCTTGGCACCGGGAGTGCCGTCGGACGGGAAAATCCGCATCGCGATCGCTTCGAGATCAGCGGCCTGCGCCGCGGTGAGTGCCGCGAATTGATGCGGCGGCGGTGCGGCTGCCCGAGCCCGGGCGTGGGCCAGCGCGGCCTGCACCAGCTCGGGATCGGCGAGCAGCCAGGCCGTTCCGGCCGCGCCGGCAGCGGCCAGAAAGGCTCGGCGGGAAACCACGTCGGTCATGCGGGCTCCGGAACAAAGGGGAATACTGGACTACGAATTATCGCCCGAATCGGTTCAGGCCGCGAGGCCTAGCGGGAGATCAGGCCCTTCGCCACAAACCAGAGATTGGCCGGCCGCTCCGCCAGGCGCCGCAGGTACCACGGGAACCAGGAACCGCCGTAGCTGATCAAAGTTTTCACCACCCGTCCCCTGGCCGCCAGGGCCTTTTGCTCCGCCATCCGAATTCCGTACAGCATGTGGATCTCGTACCGGCCGTTGGTGACACCGAGCTGGTCGGCTCTTGCTACGATCCGATCGAGGAGCGGCAGGTCATGGGTCCCGAAGATCGGCAGTACTGCCCCTCCGGTGGCCGCACCGAGCAACTCGGTCGCCAGCTCGTAGTACGCGGCGTCCACATCCCGCTTCTTCGGATAGGCCACCTCGGGTCGCTCGGCATAGGCACCCTTGACCAGGCGAACCGTCGGCCGGATCGGAAGGAGCGTGGCGAGGTCGATCGGGGTTCGGCGCAGGTACGCCTGCATCGCCAGGCCGACCCGCTCGTGGCGGCTTTTCAAATCGCGGTAGAGCTCGAGCGTGCGGTCCACGTAGCTCGAGTCTTCCATGTCGACCCAGAGGTAAGCGCCGTTGGCTTCCGCGACCCGGGCGAGGGACTCGAGATGCTCGGCGCAGTGGGATTGGGAGAAATCGAGGCCCAGTTGAGTGGGTTTCACCGAGACGTGCGCGGCGAGCCCGCGACGCTTGATCTGGTCGAACACTTCGAGGTAGTGGTCCCGCACCGCGCAGGCTTCCGACTCGACGGTGAGGTTCTCGCCCAGCTTCGTGAGCAGCGTGCCAAGCTGGAAGGGGATCAGCGCTTCGGCGGCCTCCAGCGCGTCGGACAGCTCTTCGCCGGGCATGAACTTCTTCACGGCCCGCAATACGAAGCGCTTCCGCATGACCCGATTAGCGAGCCATTCGCTCTTCGACAGGCGGAGGAGAGCCTTGCGGGTGAGAGAGGCCATGGCAGGACGGGGCGAAATATGGACCGGTCATCTTATCTTCGACAGGGTGAATACGCTCACCGGACTCCGGTTCGAAAACAGCTACGCGCGGCTCCCGGCCCCGTTCTTCCAAGCCGTCGATCCGACCCCGCTTCCGAATCCGTATCTGGTCGCGTTCAATCCCGACGCGGCGAGGGTGCTTGACCTCGATCCGGCGGTGGCGAGCGATCCCCAATTGCCGTTCTGGCTCGGGGGCCATCTCCGGCTCCCCGGAAGCGAGCCTATCGCGCAGGCGTACGCCGGCCATCAGTTCGGGGTCTGGGTGCCTGAATTGGGGGATGGACGAGCATTCCTGCTGGGTGAGGTGGTAAACGCGCGGGGCGAATCGTGGGACCTTCACCTCAAAGGCGCGGGCAGGACCCGGTTCTCCCGATTCGGAGACGGGCGCTCGGTGCTCCGATCGGCGGTGCGCGAATACCTCGCCTGCGAGGCACTGCACGGGCTGGGCATCCCCACGACCCGCGCGCTGGCAATCGTCGGGAGCGACCTGCCGGTACAGCGGGAGCGGGTGGAGACCGCGGCGACCCTGCTCCGCCTGTCACCCTGCCACGTGCGGTTCGGGACCTTCGAGTACTTCGCGGCGCGGGGCGAAATCGAGCGGCTTAGGGAGCTCGCCGGCTATGTCCTCCGGCGTCACTATCCGGCGCTCACCGACCGATCATTGCTCGGCGCTCGGCACTCGGCGCTCGGCCGCCGAGCCGTGGGGCGGCTGTTCGAGCAGATCTGCACGAGCACCGCCCGCCTCATCGCGCACTGGATGGCGGCGGGATTCGCCCACGGCGTCCTCAACACCGACAACTTCTCGGTGCTCGGCATCACGCTCGACTTCGGCCCGTACGGCTTTATGGACGAATATGACGCGGGCTTCGTCTCCAACCACAGCGATACCGAAGGACGCTACCGGTTCGACCGACAGCCGGCCATTGGGCTGGGGAACTGCGCTCGACTGGGAGATGCGCTGCTGATCGTGGATGCCGAGGCGACCGATCGCGGGGGCGCCGCGCTGGACGAGTGGCAGGCGGCGCTGGAGACCTACTGGCCCGCCTTCTCGACCGAGTACGCGCGGCTGATGCGCGCCAAGCTCGGCCTCACGACCGAGCGCGAAGACGACGCTGAGCTGGTTCGCGACCTTTTGGGGATGTTGCAGGAAGCGAGTGCCGACTACACCGGCTTCTTCCGCAAACTCTGTGAGTTCAAAACCGGATCACCGGCCACCGAGCGCCGAGCCGCCGAGCCGCCGAGCCGCCGAGCCGTCTGGTTCAACCGCTACACCGCCCGACTCCGCGCCGAGGGAAGCCTCGACTTCGAACGGCGCGAGCGAATGCGCCGGGTCAATCCGAAGTTTGTCCTGCGGAATTGGATCGCGCAGGAAGTGATCCTGGCCGCGGAGCAGAAGGAGTTTGGGGCGATCGAGGAGATCCGGCGGGTACTGGCCCATCCGTTCGATGAACACTGCGGCTGCGAGCGCTATGCCGCCCCGCCGACGGCCGAGGCTCGGGAGATCGTGGTCAGCTGCTCGTCGTAAGGAGGCTGATCGCCTCGTCGGCGCTCGCCGCGATGCGGACTTGATCCGGTCCCAGTCCTTGCAAGAACTCGCGGGCCGCGCGATCCGGGCGCACCAGCACGACCGGTTTCCCCGCCCTGATGGCGAGCGACACTTCAGCGGCGGTGCCCGGATTCATCCCGCAGGCGACCATCGCATCACAGCTCTGAGCCAGGACCGCGTTGCGGGCTTCCCCTAACCCGGTAGGCAGCGCTGCGGTGAGCTCGGGAGCCGCGCCGCCGGGATCGCTTGACGGCAAGAGGCCGATCGAGATTCCCCCGCCCCGCGCGGCTCCCCGGGCCGCAGCCGCCATCACGCCGCAGTCCCGGCCCCCGCAGCACACGACCCACCCGGCTCGCGCGGCCAGCTCGGCGACTCGCTCGGCGGCCGCGATTTCCTCGAGCGTGGCACCGTCCCCGGGCCCGACCACCGCCAGTACCTGTCGCCGCATTTCGCCTCCCGGCAATCCACTCGCCGATATCCCGGTCTCACAGTAACATCATACTCGCATGTCAGCCATGTCATCGGAGCGGCCCGGCGGTGACTGATCGCGCCCACCACTGCTTCATCAGCTACGCATCGGAGGATGCCGGCCTAGCCCGACGGCTTGCCTCATGGCTCACGGCCGCGGGGCTCGACGTCTGGCTGGACCAGACGCGCCTGAGCGCGGGGAGCCTGGTGGTGGAAGAGCTCACCCGCCAGCTCGGTAACTCGCGCGGCTGCCTGCTGGTGCTCACCGAGGCGGCGTTGAAGAAGAACTACGTCAAGCACGAGGTCGATATCGCCTGTGAACAACAGGTGACCGAGCCGGAGTTTGCCCTCGTGGCGGTCCGGATCAGTCCCGACCTCGATCCGACGGCGCGGTTCCCTGCCCTGCGCAAGTTGAGCTGGATGGACCTGCCCGATGGCGAGTTGTCCCTCGAATCAGCCCGGCGGTTGTTGCTTGCCTTGAGTCCGGGAGCGTCGCGCTCCCCTCCCGGGACTCGGCACGTCTTCGTCAGCTGCGGCTGGGGTGAACAGGACACTCCGATCACCCGGCGGGTGTGCGCCCCGCTCGCCAGGCGGGGGGTCCAACTCATTGGCGATGCCACCGACCAGCGGCAGTTCGGAGCCAACGGGCGGCTCCGGATCGAGCGGATCATGTCCGGATGTGGAGGGCACCTCATCATCCTTCCGGTGCGCCGCTCGCCGGGCAAGTCCCCGGAAGAGAGCTACAAGTACTTCCTGGCGGAATGGGAGATCGGGCGGGAGCTCGGGCTCGCGCGACGCATATTCTGCATCTCGCGCAACGGACTTCCGGGACTCTTGCGGGATGAGGCGATCGAGGTTGGGACCGGCGAAGATCCGAGTGGGTTCGAGCGCGAACTGGTGGCACTCCACGACGAAACCGACCGGGCGAGCCCTTACGTGTTCCTGGCGGTCGACTACCAGCGCACCGGTCCCCGCAATGAAGCAGCCCGGGACCTCATCGAGCACGTGCTCGGCATGGAATGCTGGCTGGGCCGGGACTATCCGGGCGAGCAGTTGATCGAGGCCATTGTCGAGAAAGTGATCGGGGCCAATCTGGTCTTCGCCGATCTGGCTCCGGCGCGAGACGAGCCCTCCAATCGGCTGGACCCGAACCTGAACTCCTGCATCGAGGCAGGAATTGCCCTGGGAGCCCGGAAGCCGGTGTTTCTGACGGCGCTGGATCCGGAGAGCTTCGACCCCGCGGTGCGGGACAAGACGAGCCAGATTCCCTTCAGTTCCGGAACAACCAGATCTGCTGGTATCGGAACGACGCCGACTATCTGGCCCAAGTTCATAGGCTGGCGCGAGGTCTCAGGCGGCGGGTCCTGAACGACGAGCTGGTTCCCGCCTAACCCACAGCGCGGCACACCCATTTCGTCGGGGGCCCGTGAGACCGGGCTCAGGGAGGTAATCCCATCCGCTGCATCAACCCAGCCCAACGGGGATCGGAGCGCAGGGGCTGGAGTATGGGTTCTACCCTGGCCATCCCGAGACCCATCGAGCGCTCTTGAAGGGCGCGGTCCAGCTCGGCGAAGGCGGCCTCCCGGTCTCCCAGTGCGGCGTGAATCTGGGCGAACGTGTGAGCCGAGACGTAGCGGGTGCGCCGGTTCTCCATGAGGCGGGCAAGCATCTGGCGAACCTCGGCAACTTTCCCGCACAAGGCCAGCGTTGCGGCGATATATGCGCCATCGCTCGGGGGCAGTACCAGCAACTGCTCGAACGAAATCCCAATGGCCAGCGCCTCCTGGCAGCGGCCCAGCCGGGCCAGCGTGATGGCCAGGCCGGTCTTGGCCGTCGCGAAAGTCGAATCGAGCTGGAGAGCCCAGCGGAAGGCCTCCACCGCCTCCTGGTCGCGACCAGTGTAGTACCGGATAGTGCCCCGGCGGGCATTGACGATGATGGAAAGCGGATCGAGGAGTCGCGCGGTTTCGATCGCCTGGATCGCCTCATCGCCTCGGTCCGTCGCGGCCAGGAGCCAGGCCCGAAACAGATGAGCCGGCGAATAGTTGGGGTTGATGGCCAGGGCCCGCCTGAACCGCCGCTCTCCCTCTTGGACATTCCAGTCGTAGAACCACTCCAGGAACCCGAATGAGGTGTGCACCTCGGCGAGAGTTGAATCGAGCGCGAGCGCCCGCAGGGCGGCGGCCCTGGCGCGAGGATAGGTCTCCCGGGGCGACACCCCGCCGAAGGGAGCCATGAGGGCGATCGCATCGGCCAAGCCACTGTAGGCGAGCGCGAACGCGGAATCGCGTTCTACCGCGGCCTCGAAGGCATCGATGGCCCGGGCCAGCGAAGCGGGCGTCCGAAGCGCCAGGTAGTAGCGGCCCTGGAGATAGAGGTCGTGCGCGGCGGAATCGCGGGTCCCTCGCGCGACCAGGACGCCGCGAGGCCCCCCGGACTCCGCGAGCGTTACGCGGAGCGCGGCGGCGATCGCATGGGCGATGGTGTCCTGGACCGCGAAGACATCGCGCAGCTCGCTGCGGAAGTCCCCACTCCAGAGGGGCGTGTCGCGGCCGACATCCACCAGCCGGGCCGATACCCTAACCCGCGGCCCGATCTGCTGAACCGTCCCTTCCAAGACCGCCCCGACCCCGAGCCGGCGTCCGATCTCGCGGAGGTCAGTGCTCTGCTCGCGGGCCGCGAACGAAGAGGTGCGCGAGGCCACCCGCAGACCCGGCAGCTTGCCTAACGCGCTGATCAACTCCTCCGCGATCCCCATGCTGAAGTAGTCGCTCGCCGAGTCGCCACCGATGGTCTGAAACGGCAGCACGGCCACTGACTTGGGCATGGCGCCGGCCTCCGGAACGGCCTCGGCTTGGCGGTCGCGCCGGCTGGCCAGGTACAACACGGCAAACAATCCGAGCCCCAATACGGCGAGTCCGGCGGGGACGTAGCGCCGCCACCCGCGCGGGCGGCCGCTCAGCGCCGCACCGATCGCCTGCAGCTCACCTCTGACCGCGTCGGCCGAGGCGGGACGCGCGGCGGGGTTCGCCGCGAGGAGCCGGGCGACCAGGGCATCGAGTGCGGGGGGACAATTGGGCCGCAGTCGGGATACTGGTGGGGCGGTCTGCGAAATCTGCGCGGCAATGACCGCCGCGACACTGCCGGCAAACGGGAGCTTCCCGGTGAGCAGCTCGTAGCCTAACACGCCCAGTGCGTACAGATCGGCCCGGTGATCCACGCCGGGATCGCCCGTGGCTTGCTCCGGGGCCATGTAGGCTGGGGTTCCGATGATCGTCCCGACCCCGGTAATCCCGGTGCTCCGGCTCGTGCCGGTCGCGAGATCGAGCGCCTTCGCTACGCCAAAATCCGCCACCACCGCGTGGCCGTCCTGAATCAGAATGTTCTCGGGCTTGATGTCCCGATGAATCACGCCGTGCCGGTGGGCATAGGCCAGCGCGTCGGCGACTTCGGTCATCAGGCGGACCAGTTCGGCGATCGGAAGCGGGCCCTCCCGATGGAGGCGCTCGCGCAACGATTCTCCTTCCACGAACGGCATGGTGAAGTAGGGGAGATCGCCGACATGACCGGCGGTGAGGAGCGGCACGATGTGGGGATGCTGGCAACGAGCGCACACCGCCATCTCCCGCTCGAACCGCTCAGTGCTGGCCCCAATGACCACTTCAGGGCGCAGAACCTTGACCACCACTCGGCGGTTGAGTCCCGACTCGGTCGCGACGAACACTCGCGACATGCCGCCGCCGCTCAGCTCGCGCTCGATTGCGTAGTGCTCACCGAGCGTGGACCGGAGTCGCGCCTCGAGGTCGAGCATCAGCTGTCCTCCGGCGAACCTCCTGCTCGGGCGACCTGGTCGGCCTTTACCTTGGCAGGATCGAACTTCTTCGCGCTGGCCAGCATTTGCCCGATGATATCGTCCGGGTCAGCGGTGGCCCCGCGCTTGAAGCGGAGCGGGTTAATACGGGCCAGCACGAACGCCTTGAGGTAGGGACTCTCCAACCCGCGCTCCTGTAAGCCGCGCACCGCGTCGGCCACCGCCGCGTCGAGCTCGAGCAGACGCGCCGCTCGCTCCTTCCTGACCTCGAGGGATTTGGAGAGCTTGGCCGCGCTGAACTTCTCGGTGCGCCGCAGCACCGGATGATACGCGCCGCCCGAGAATCGCCCATTCTCGAGATAGCACAGCCCCAGCGTGAGGAGCGCCGGCTCCTCGAATTCGGTGGTGTACTCCCGCTCGGGGCGATCATCGAGATCGACCAGGGCCTGGGCCAGCCGGATCACCTCCAGCGACCGCTCCCGGACGTTGTGGGCTTTCTCGATGTTGAGAATCAGGATCCGATGGCCCACCTCGGGCTCAGGGACCACTAACGCGAACACCGCCCGGGCGCCGAGACTCTTGAGCGCGGCGAGGCGGTGAAAGCCGTTCGGGGTCCAGTATTTCCCGTCGGCGGGAACCGCCACGATGGGATCCATGTAGCGACCCAGTTTTTCCATCGCTGCCGCGAGCCGCTGGACGTGGGGCTCCGAAAGATCCCGCTGGTAGGGTGTAGGCTCGACCAGCTCGATCGGGAGAGCCGCCATTACCTGCCATAACCCGCCCAGCGGCTCCCGGTAGGGCCCGATGACGGTGCCGCCGTGCTGCTCGATGGCTTCCATGAGGCCAATGACCTCGGCGGGGGGCGTTCCGCCGCCGACCTGGCGCGGGGTCAGCCCTCGCGGTTCAGGAGGGCCTTTCTTCCTCCGCCGAGGCTTGCGGGTCGCCTTCTCTTCTGCCATGAGCAGGTCTCAGCGACGCGCTGCCGCTTGCTCCACGGCGGACCATGCCGCAACGCCACCATGGCCTCCCGCGAACCGATGCACGGTGATTCCGCGCGTCCGCGCCAGGGCCACGACCTCGGCACTGCCGGCCTGGGCCAGCGGGGTCGAGGCACCGGCGGCAGGCGGGCTCAGGACGTCGCTGGCAAAGAGAATTCCGGCGCCGGGCACGAACGCGGCCACCATCCCCTCGCAGTGGGCGGTCGGCATCGCATAGAGGACGACCCGCCGGTCACCGGCCCCCACGACCAGCGAATCGCTGACCGGCACGATGGGAGGAGCAGCCCGGCCGCGGGAGAGTGCATCGGGCCGAACCGTCTTGGGTGCGGTGGCGATCTGCCGCACGAACCCGACGTTCCGGCGGTGGGTGGCGATTCGGTGCCCCGCCGCCATCGCGGCGCGAACCCCACCAGCGTGGTCCCAATGGTGGTGCGTGTTAACAACCAGGCCGATCGGCTTGCCGGGGAAGCGGGACTTGATGGTGTCGAGCACCGCATTCATGCGGATCGCGTTCTGCGGAGCTTCCACGATCACGAGCCGGGAGCCCTGATCGACCACCAGGCTATGGTGGCTGCCGCCTTCGGCACGCCAGACCCTCGGCGCCAGCTCGACCAGCGTGACGGTCACCGGAGGAGGGGCGCTCGAGGCCCGCTGAGCCCGGCGCGCAATCGAATCGGGAATGGCGAACAGTGTGTCGGAGAGTTGCCGGTTAACCTCGACGGCGGTGACGAGGTTCTGGGACTGGAGTCGGTCGTTGGCGTAGGAGTCGAACTGCCGGGGCAGCTTGACGCCGCCGGCGTCCTGCCAGCGGGTGTACCAGGTCACCGACCGGCGATCGCCCAGGATCGGATCGTCGGTAACTGCCTCGGCGACGGTGAGCAGCCCGCTGCCGCGGTCGAAGTAGAGCGAGAGCGAGTCGGGGCCCTCGGCGAATCGCACGCCGTCCATCAGCTCGCCCCGCCAGATTTTCGGGGCAAGGCGGGTTAGGGAAGCCGGGTTATCCAGGGCGCGCAAGAGGAGCCGGTCGGGCTGGAGCCGCATCGCCTGGAGCGCACCCGCCACGGCACCGGCACCCATCGGCGTCGGCGTGCCACCGACCTCGTTCATCCCGATATCGCCCGCGATCACCTGACGCTGCCGTACCACTTGGCCGGTGACCTGGCGGACTTCCTGGCTGGTCATCCTTCGTTGTCCGCGCCAGTCAGTAACGATCCGCCCCCAGGCGATCGGCCCGCGGGCCGCCGAGAGCGGGGTTTCCTCCTGGCCGAGCCCGAATGACGAGGACTGAAACTCGACCGCTGTGGCCGCGATGCCGCGCAGTGCCGGCTCGCCACCCATCGCGGCCACCGCCCGCCGCACCCGCTCGATGGGCTGGGGTGAGGCCGCGGTGACCTGAGCCGCCAACTCGTTCGATGCGATCAATGCCAACCAGACAGCTGCGCGCATGTCAACTCCTCCTAACTGACCGCCTGACGTTTGACCGTCGGATCGCCCTGTTCGCCTCGTTCGCCCTGTTCGCCCCGTTCGCCCTGTGCGCCCTGTCCGCCCTGTTCGCCCTGTCCGCCCTTACCAGCCGCCCATCGCCAGCGGTGTCGTTCCATCTACCGACTCGATCCGCTGCCGCTGCTCCAGGACCCGGGGCCAGACCGCCGCCTCGAGCCTGGTGACCTCCTCGGTGAAACCGGGCTTCCGGCGCACCCGGTCGAAGACGGCGGACTGGAGAATCCGCGGATCGACGCCGATCGGTGAGCGCGCGTAGGCCAACCGAAGGTAGCTGAGCGACTCCGGGGCGTTCCCGCTCCAGGCATACCAGGTGGCGAGCTCCTGCGCCGGGAGCACCTCGGAATAGACTTCGTCTCCCCCGGTTTCGCTTTTCACCAGCCGGCGGAGCGAATCGACCAGCTCCTCCGCTTCCCTAACCCGCCCAGCGGTCTGCAGACACATCGCCTTGACCCCGAGATAGGGATACAGATCGAGCGCCGCACATTCCCCCGCGCGGTTCTGCAGCAGCAAGGCGAGGCCTTCGACCTGGCGCGGCCGGCGGAGCTCCGGTTCCAACTCGCCCGCCCGCCGGGCCGCGAGCAGGGCGGTACCGTAGCGTCCCACCGCGAGGGCGGGAAGCGCCAGGTTCAAGTGGCGGGCGGACGACATGGGATCGAGGTCGAGGGCCCGCTGAGCCTCGACCAGCGATTCCTCGGTGCGCCCCTGCCGGAGCATAAGCAGCGCGTGCCATCCGGCGACATCGGCTTCCGCCGCTCGCATCCGGATCGCCCGGTCGAAGTCCGCCCGCACTTGGTCGACCGGTGCGAGCGCCAGGTACTCGATGTACGCGAGGAATCCCACCGGCTCGCCCTGATCGGGGGCCAGCGCCACCGCCCGCTGCGCCAGCCCGAGGGCCCGCGCCGCGGTAGGGTACCCGCCGAGCGTGGTTCGGTATCCGTAGGAGAGTTGCAGGCCGAGCGCCGTGGCCAGCCGGCCCACCGCTTCGGCATGGGTGGAGTCCAGCCGCACCGCCTGCTCGAAGTGCCGGATCGCCCGCGAGATCCCGTCCGGGGTCCGCCGGCGGAGCGCCTGTTTGCCCGCGAGATACTCCGCGTGGGCGCCTTCCCGCCTAACCCGCGCGGACGTGGGCGCCGGCAGGTTGGCCGCCCGGCCCAGCAGCGAATGGGAAACCCGGGACACCACTTCGGTCACAATGTGATCGAGGTTGGAGGAGTCGGGACTGAACGGCGCGGCCCAGATCTGCGCCATGGTGGGAGCCTCGATGAACTGCACCGAGACCCGAGTGCCGCGAGGGCCGGAGCGCGGCTGAAACACCACGAGGTGCTCGACCCCGAGCTGGCGTCCCACTTCCCGCAGGGTGGGCGACCCGCGGCGGTACAGCGCCGCGGCCGACATGTAGTTGACGACGGTCAGCCCTTCGACCTGACCCAGGCTGTTGCTGATCCGGTCGACCAGATCGGAGAGCAGGAAGCTCCCCGAGTCGGAGCCGAAGTAGTCGGGCGGCAAGAGCGCCACCGAGGCGGCGTGGCCGCTGCCGAGCGCGGGCTCCATCGCCCGGGAGCGCCGCCAGAGGCCTAACCCGGCAAGCCCGATCAGGACGACGGCCGCCACCGCCCACGGCCATGCCGGCACCCGCCGGGGGGGGACCGAAACTACGCCGGTGGAGTGACTCCTGCTTCCCAGCGCTTCCAGCGCGGCGAGCAACTCCGAGGCCGACTGGAAGCGATCTTCCGGCCGCTTCTCGAGGCACCGCATGATGACCGCTGCGAACGCCTGCGGCACCGCGGGGTTCACTTCCGTCAGTGGGACGGGCGTTTCCACCGCCTGGGCCACGAGGAGCTGGTGAAACGAGGCGCCCGAGAAGGGCCGGCGGCCGGTCAGGAGCTCGTACCCGAGCACTCCCACCGAGTAGAGGTCCGCCCGGTCGTCGAGTGATCTATCGCCGCTCGCTTGCTCGGGCGACATGTAGCCCGGGGTGCCGAGCGTCACGCCGATGCCGGTCACCGGCGCCGCACTACCTTCGCGCTCGAGCGCCTTGGACACGCCGAAATCGGTGACCAGAGCGTTCTTGCCGACCAGGAAGACATTGTCCGGCTTGATGTCGCGGTGCACGATGCCCGCCTCGTGGGCGTGCGCCAGGGCATCCGCCACATCCACCAGGATTCGGCGCACCTCGGCGTGGGGAAGCGGACCGTCGCGCTCGAGTCGCGACCGCAACGTCTCGCCCCGGATGAAAGGCATCGTGTAGTAGGGCCCCCGGATGCCGCTCTGGTACTCGATCAAGCCCGCCGAGAGCACGGGCACGATGTGGGGATGCTGCAACTTGACCGCGTGCTGGATTTCGATCTGGAATCGTTCGGCGTTGAGCCCGGCCATGAGTTCGGGCGGCAGGAGCTTCACCACGATTTCGCGGCCGAGCGAAGCGTCTTCCGCGACGAATACCCGGGACATGCCTCCCCCCGTGAGCTCCCGGGTCACCCGGTAGCCTGCTCCGAGCGTGATCTGCAACTCCGTTTGGAGATCGACAGACACGGCGACGCGCCGCCTATGTAGTTGAGCCGCCGGAATCTACGGGGAGAAGCGTTTGCTTGACAGACCTCGGGGACACCGTACGTTCCGGAACCCAGGTTTGCCCGG
>JBQTHV010000129.1:0-62451 GCA_052389555.1 Gemmatimonadales bacterium
TCTTCGATGACCGGCATGGCCGGACAGCCGCTGTAGGTCGGGGTGATCGTCACGGCCACTCCCGGGCCCCTTGGGTCGCAGTGCACCGTTCGCACGATCCCGAGCTCAACGACTGAAAGCACCGGCACCTCGGGATCGAGCACACTCTCGAGCGCCCCCCACGCGCGTGCATCAGCAGGTTCCGCGGTCTTACCTCTCACCTCTCACCTCTCACCTCTCACCTTCTCACCTCTCACCATTTCGCCCCGGGATGCGACCGGGCGACGATCTGCATCTCCGCGAGCAGGTGCCCCAGATACTCGGTATGCCGGCCCACCCGGCCGCCGGCCATTCGCATCGGTCCAACCGGAATCCGAAGGGTGGCCTGCTCCAAGGTGGCGCGAGCCGTCGCTTCCCACGAGGGGCGGAGCGTCTCGAGGTCGGGAACGATTCCATCGGCCTGGAGCCGGCGATCCACCTCGTCCTGATAAAAGAGCTCGCCGGTCCAGGGCCAGAGCTCATCGAGGGCTTCCTGCACCCGCCGGTGGCTCTCCTCGGTCCCATCGCCCAGCCGGAGCATCCACTGGCTGCTGTGCCGCAGGTGGTAGCGGGTTTCCTTGTGCGCTTTCGCGGCGATCCCCGCGAGGTCGGCCTGGGTCGAGCGGGTTAGGGCCTCGAGCAACTGGAGGCTCCAGGTGTCGAAGAGGAACTGCCGCACCATGGTGAAGCCGAAATCGCCCCGGGGCAACTCGCAGAGGCCGAGGTTCGTGAACTCGGTTTCGTCCCGCCAGTAGGCCAGGGCATCCTCGTCCCGCCCCTTCCCCTCGACGGTCCCGGCCAGGCGGAGAAACAGCGTCGCGTGCCCGATCAGGTCGAGCGCGAGGTTGGCCAGGGCAATGTCTTCCTCGAGAACCGGCCCGTGGCCGCACCACTCGGAAAGCCGATGGCCGAGGACCAGTCGATCGTCGCCGAGGCGGAGGAGGTATTCGAAGAGAGGGAGGTTCATGAGCTCAAGGGGCCAGAGGCCAGGGACCAGGATATCGAGCGCTAGAGATCATCCCCGGCCCCTGGTCCCTGGCCCCCGGTCCCTCCTCTGGGAACCTTGTAAAACTGCGGATGCCGGTACGGCTTGTCGTTGCCGGGATCGAAGAAGGGGCCGCTCTCCTCCGGGCTCGAGGCCGTGATGGCGGAGCTCGGCACCACCCAAATGCTTACTGCTTCGCCCCGGCGTGCGTAGGTGTCGCGGGCGTTCTGAAGGGCAAGCTCGGCATCAGGCGCGTGCACGCTGCCGGCATGCTCGTGGGGAGCCCCCGGCCTGGGCTGGGTGAACACTTCCCACAACTGCCACTGTTCTGGGTGCTCGGTGGTCATCGGCTCGCCGCCACCACGCGGTCGTCCGCGGGGTGCTTCGCGGCGTAAGCCGCCGCCGCCTCGCAGACCCACCGCCCCTCCTCGTGCGCCTGCCGCCTCGCAGCGAGCCGCTCCCGGTTCATCGGGCCGTTCCCACCGATCACCTGGTAGAACTCATCCCAGTTGATCGGGCCGATTTCCCAATTGCCGGTTTCGGGATTGTACTTGAGATCCGGGTCGGGGAGGGTAACCCCGATCGCCTCGGCCTGCGGGACCGTGAGATTCACGAACCGCTGCCGCAGCTCGTCGTTGCTCTTCTGCTTCACCTTCCACCGCAGGAGCTCGGCGCTGTTGGGCGAATCCTGGTCGCTCGGGCCGAACATCATGAGGGAAGGCCACCACCACCGGTTCACCGCATCCTGCGCCATCGCCCCCTGCGCCGGCGTCCCCGCGCAGAGCGTCGCGAGAATCTCGTATCCTTGCCGTTTGTGGAAGTTCTCTTCCTTGCAAATGCGGAGCATCGCCCTCGCATACGGGCCATACGACGCGTGCGCGAGCATCGTCTGGTTCACGATGGCGGCGCCATCGACCAGCCAGCCGATCGCTCCCATGTCGGCCCACGTGAGAGTCGGGTAATTGAAAATGCTGGAGTACTTCGCTTTTCCGGCGAGCAACTGATCGATGAGATCGTCCCGGTCCACCCCGAGCGTTTCGGTGCCGCAGTAGATATAGAGTCCGTGACCCGCTTCGTCCTGCACCTTGGCGAGCAGCGCGAGCTTCCGGCGGAGGCACGGGGCGCGAGTGATCCAGTTCCCCTCGGGGAGCATGCCCACGACCTCGGAGTGAGCATGCTGCGACATCATTCGGATGAGCTGCTTGCGGTAGCGTTCCGGCATCCAGTCCTTGGGCTCGATCGATTCTCCTCGGGCCACGCGGGCCTCGAATGCCGCCAGACGAGCCCCATCCTCGAGGGGCTCGGCGAAAGGGGGACGAGATTCGACCTTGGCGCTAGCTTCCATGCGTTCCATTCCTGCTTGCCCCTGGGGATCGAAAGCCGATCCGCTTGTTCGGCAAGCACTTAGCAAATTCAATATAACCCGGCTGACGAACCTGACGAACTCCGCTTCGACCTCTCCGCTCAGTGCCGGCAGCGTCGAGACCGCGATCGCGGACGGAATCGCCACGGTACGGTTTGGCCACCCCAAGAGCAATTCGCTCCCGGGCGCTTTGCTGATTCGGCTGGCCGAGGCCATTCAGGAAATGGGAACCGAAGGGCGGGCCCGGGTAATCGTCCTGCGGAGCGAGGGCAGCGGCCCCTTCTGCGCCGGGGCGTCGTTCGACGAGTTCCGCGCCATTCGCGATGAGGCGGCCGGCCGGACGTTCTTCTCCGGCTTTGCGCACGTGATCCTGGCGATGATTGGAGCGCCGAAGTTCATCCTAACCCGCGTCCAGGGGAAGACCGCCGGAGGCGGGGTCGGACTGGTCGCCGCCTCGGACTACGCGCTCGCGACCACGGCCGCCGACGTCAAGCTGAGCGAGATCGCCGTCGGCATCGGTCCGTTCGTGGTGGGACCGGTGATCGAGAAGAAGATCGGGCTCGCCGCCTTCAGCGCTCTGGCGGTCGAGGGTTCCTGGCGCTCCGCGGCCTGGGCCGAGCGAGCCGGGCTCTACGCCGAAGTGCTGGAGAACGAGGCAGCTCTCGACGCCCGAGTAGGGGAGCTCGCCGCCCGATTTGCAGCCTACCACCCCGAAGCAGTCCGCCGGCTCAAGGCGATCTGCTGGGCCGGGACCGAGCACTGGCCGGACCTTCTGGCCGAGCGCGCGGGCATCAGCGGGAAGCTGGTGCTCTCCGACTACACCCGTCAGGCCCTCGAGCGTGCGCCGCAGCGGACCAGATAGCCATGGGGGACCTAACCCGGTCCGCCGATCCGGACCTGTGGCTCTGCTGCTGGCCGTGTTCGCCGTTCCGCTCGCCGCGCAAACCCGTCCACCCTGCGCGCAGCATGCGCGGGACTGTCCGGCCCCTGCGGTGGTCGAGCCGGGACCGGCCTCGGCGCCTCCCCTGCTCCCGCCCAGGGATGCCGTCGTGCTGTTCGGTGCTGATCTCGCTGCGTGGCGCAACGTGCGAGGGGGAGCCGCACCCTGGAAGGTGGGAGACGGGTACTTCGAGATCGCGCCGGGCACCGGCGGGATCGAAACCGTACGCGGCTTCGGCGACGTGCAGGTTCATATCGAGTGGAGCGCGCCAGCTCCACCCCAGGGGAGGGATCAGGACCGCGGGAACAGCGGGGTCTTTCTCATGGGGAAATACGAGGTCCAGATCCTCGACTCGTACGGGAACCCTACCTATCCCGACGGATCCGCCGGGGCGGTCTATGGACAGTATCCGCCGATGGTCAATGCCAGTCGGGCGCCGGGAGAATGGCAATCGTATGACATCATCTTCCGGCGGCCCCGGTTCGGCCCGAGCGGCGAACTGCTGGAGCCAGCTTTCCTGACCGTGACCCATAACGGCGTGCTGGTGCAGGACCATGTGGCGCTCACCGGTCCCACGGGCCATCAGCGCCGGCCGCCCTACGAAGCACACCCCGACCGCCTGCCGCTGTCGTTGCAGGATCACGGGCACCGGGTGCGGTTCCGGAATGTGTGGGTGAGAGAGTTGGAACGCTGAAGGGCTATTGGCTATTGGCTATTAGCTATTGGCTATTGGTCAAACGTGCATCGGGCAAGCGCCTCGGGCCACAGCGATCCGCCCGTACAGCGGACAATCCAATAGCCAATAGCCGATAGCCAATAGCCAATCCCCTAACACGGAGCCCATAGATGCCCCGCTACCTGACAGAATTCGTCGGCACCCTGTTCTTCGTGCTCACGATCGGCCTCGTGGTCACCACCGGCCAGCCCCTCGCGCCGCTCGCGATCGGGTCGGTGCTCATGGTCATCGTCTATATGGGCGGGCCGGTGTCCGGCGCCCATTACAATCCGGCGGTCACCCTCGCGCTGTTTCTCCGGAACAAGATGCGCCGGGCCGATCTGCTCCCCTATTGGGGGGCTCAGGTGCTGGGCGCGGTGGCAGGTGCCTATCTCTCGCGAATGTTCACCGACCAGACCTTCACCATCGCTCCGGCCGCGACCACGAGTCCGGGCGTGGCGCTTCTAGTGGAGCTGTTCTACACCGCACTGCTGGCCTTGGTCGTGCTCAACGTCGCAGCCCGAGAGTCCGTCAAGGGGAATTCCTACTACGGCCTCGCCATCGGCTTCACCATCGTGGTCGCCGCCTTCGCCGGCGGACCCATCTCCGGCGGGGCGTTCAACCCGGCCATCGCCACCGGCGCCCTGTTCATCGATAGGCTCCTCGGCGACGGCAGCCTCGGCTACCTGTGGATCTACCTGGTCGGCCCGCTGGCGGGAGGCGTGTTAGGGGCGGTCGTCTTTCGGCTGCAGGGAAAGGAGACGTGAGAAGTGAAAAGAGAAGAGTGAAAAGTGAAAAGGAGATGGCCCAAACCCCTCGCGGCCCACCGTTCCCTTTCACTTTTCACTTTTCACTTTTCACTTTTCACTGTGGTCGCTGCGCTTCCCGGATCGCCCGGAACTCGTTGCCCGGCCGCCACTCGGGGAACCGGTCCGCCTGAGCTACTCGATAACCCATCGTCAAGAACAGGCGGAGATCCCCCACTGCTCCACTCAAGTCCCAGTCCGGCTTGATCTCGTCGGATGGCTTGTGGTAGTCGTTGGCGGTGTACGCTTCGCGCTTCTTCATCCCGAAGTCCGCCGGCTTACCAATGAATTCGATACCCTCGTCGGCATAGAACGACGGCACCCCTAGCTTGGCGAAGTTGAAATGATCGGAGCGATAGTAGAACCCTTTTTCGGGTTCCGGATCCGGCTTGAGCACTCGACTCTGCTCGGCGGCCACGGCCTGGGCATAGTCGTCGAGCTCCGACGCACCGTACCCCACGATCACGAGGTCGCGAGTCTCCCCGCCGGTGTTGAGCCCGTCCATGTTGATCACCGCCACGGTCTGGGCGAGGGGATACAGCGGGTTGGTCGCGTAGTACTGCGAGCCAAGCAGGCCTTGCTCCTCCGCGGTGACGGCCAGGAACAGGATCGAGCGGCCGGGACGTTCGGCCGGGGGGAGGGCAGCGAACCCCTTGGCAATGGCCAGCAGTCCCGCCGTGCCGGTCGCGTTATCGAGGGCGCCGTTGTAGATCGAGTCGCCGTTCACCGGCGCTCCGATCCCGAAGTGGTCCCAGTGCGCCGTGTAGATCACGTACTCGTTGCGTCGCAGGGAGTCGCTCCCGGGGAGCTTGGCGATCAGGTTGCGGGAATCGAGCGTCCGCAGCCGGTTCTGGATGGTGATGGACGCGGTGACACCCAAGGGCACCGGCTGGAACTCCCGCGTGGCGGCCCGCGCCTTGAGCGAGTCAAAGTCCTGCCCCGCCATCGCGAATAGCAACTTGGCCTGGTCCAGCGTCAGCCATCCCTCGATGGTCGAGCGGCCGACGTTCCGGTCCGGAGTGACCAGATCGAACTTCTCGCCGGCGTTGCCCTGCACCACGACGAACGGATAGCCCGCCGGGCCGGTCTCGTGGACCATGAGCACACCGGCTGCTTTGTGCTTCATGCCCTGCTCGAACTTGTAGGTCCACCGGCCGTAATACGTCATGGCCTTGCCACCGAACTGGATCGTGTCTTCGAGGGGTGGATCGTTCACCAGCATCACCAGAGTCTTGCCGGCCGCATCGAGGCCCTTGTAGTCATCCCAGGTGAACTCGGGCGCTTCGATGCCGTACCCGACGAAGACCAGGTCGGACCGATTGACCTGGACTTGGTCCACCACGTGCTTGGTCCAGGCGACGAAATCGTCGCGCCAGCGGAGGGTGCGCTGCTGTCCCCCTTTCCCATCGAACACCAGACTGGGAGCGTTCTCCGGGGTAATCCCGACCAGCGGAACATTCTGGATGTAGGTCCCGTCCGGATTGCCGGGTTCGAGCCCGAGTTGCCGGAACTGGGCCTCGAGATACGCGACCGTCTTCTCCTCCCCGCGCGACCCGGGAGCGCGGCCCTCGAGGGAATCCGACGCCAGGACCTGAATGTGGGACATGACGGTCGCGGTGTCGATCGCATCGAGCGCCGCCCCGGGAACCGGCGCGTGGGTCGGATCGGAGGGGGCCGATTCACAGGCAGCAACGATGACGAGAACGCAGAGCGAACGACCGGCAACTCTCCTGGGCATCTCCATGAAAAACACTCCCGACGGGACTGGGCCGGAAAAGTAGGGGGTCCTTCTCGCCGGTGCTATCTTGGGCGGTCCCTCCCGGAACGGCGCATGGCCAAGACGGCCTGGCGGGGATCGCCTAACGCGGCGGTCTGGCGATGTCGCTTACCGCCGTCACCGTGTTCTCGCTGGCCGCTGTGGTGACCTGGGCGGGCCGGGAGAAGACCGGCATTGTATTTGGGGAGACTCCGGCGCCGGTGCAGATGCCGTAAGGCTATTGGCTATTGGCTATTGGCTATTGGTAAACCTAACCCGGTTGGCTGTTGACCAATAGCTAATAGCTAATAGCCAATAGCCCCTAGTGCACCTGCCGGTAGAACCGCTCCGCAATCTCCGGCAGCCGATCCCGCCGCGCCTTGAGCGCCCCGGCGATCTGCGCACCGGACACCCGCCACCACGGCTCCGGCATCCGGGCAACCGCCGAGTCGATGACCCGGTCGGAAAGCCTAACCCGCACAAACTCGACGACCGAGTCCCACGACCGGCGCGATAGACCCGCCAGCAGGCGGGGATCCAGGTCCCGGGTGTTCGCGGTGAGCGCCCGGAGCGACGGATAGGCGGGTCCGAAGGCGACCAGTTGCGGCCACCCGATCCGCGCCACCCCGACGAGGAGCCCTCCGTGCGAAGAAAGGGCCTGATCCCGATCGACCGGAATCGGATGCCAGCGCACTCCGCCGGGAACCCCCAGAGGGACCCACCGCCACTGCCCCGGGTGGCGATCCCAGTCGTTCAGCAGAAAGTCGAGCAGCCGCGCCGTCAGAAACCCGGTCGCATCCACCGGTTGCCCATCCAGCGCACCCAGCATGACGTCGGTATAGACCGGAACCCCGCCGCCTTCGAGCCCGGTCCAGGCCGGACCGGGGGCCTCCTGCAGGGTTCCGACCAGTCCGGCGAACCGGAGCCGGTGGGGACCCAGCCGCTCGTGATCGGGCAGCGCCACCAAGGAGACCTCGGCGCTCGGTAATCCTAACACGCGTTGCAGCGCCGATCCCACGAACGTCCCGCCCGGATGCTCGGCGCTGACCTGGTCCTGCACCATTGCCGCCAGCAGGCTGCGCTGGAGCGAGGGAGGGAGGAGCCGGACCGGTTCTTTGTCGAGGGACCGGAAGATCCAGTGCCGCAAGGAATCCGAGACGAAATACAGCGACCGGGTTTCCATCCCGCCGCCTTCGCGTACCACCTGGAGCCCGCCATCGAACCGGGTGAGCCGGAGCACCGGTACCCCGATCGGCTCAGCCCACACCCGCCGATACCCGGTTCCCAGGAACAACCTCTTGAGCCCCGAAGCCCCGTATCGCGCCCCCGGCGCCACCCGGACGGTATCAACGCCGAGGGGCACACTTACTCGTGCCGGCTCGAGCGGCTGCCGAATTGGAAAGACCAGTAGGACTGCGCCCGCCAGAGCGACCCCCACCACCACGGCAATCCCGCGAATCCGGGGCCGGTTTGACTTCGGGAACCGGCCGCCTGCCACGGTGCGCGGCTCACCGGATCGGATCGTCTCAAAGGAAGGGATAGCCCGAAATCCGCTCATTCGAACGCGGAGACGAGCGGAAGCACCACCACTGCACGGAGGTCAAGTCATGACTCGGCTCGCCTCGCTTCTGCTCGCCCTGGGGCTCTTGGCCCCCGCCTGCAAGCCCGAGCCTCAAGTCGAAGAGGTCACCGAGCCGCTGGCCGACTTCAGCAAGCGGGTCGACGAATACGTCGCGCTCCGGTATCGGGTGGCGGACACGCTGGGCAAGATCGATCAAGGGAAGACGCAGGCCGACATCGCGGCGCGCGCGGCGGCGCTGGCGCAGGGCATTGTGACGGCGCGGCCCAACGCCAGGCAGGGCGACATTTTCACGCCGGAAGCCGCGACCGTCATCGCCACGATCATCCAGGAGGAATATCGGCGGCGCACCCAGGCGGTGCAGGAGACTCGACAAGAGCAGGCCGAAGAGCATGAACAGGACAGGCTCCCGCCGTTCACCCCCAAGGTGAACGAGAAGTTCCCGACCAACTATCCGCTGGGGACCTTCGATGCGCTCCTCTTGCCGCTATTGCCCAAGCTTCCTGAGGGGGTCCTCGAGTACCGACGCATGGACCACTACCTGCTCCTCCGGGACGTCGAGGCCAACCTGATCGTCGATTTCATGCCCCAGGCGTTCCCGAAGTAGCCCAACGTGAAGGGATGGGTGGCGTGACCGTTCGCTGGAAGACGCTGTTCCTCGTTGCGGCCTGGACTGCGCCCCTCCCGGCCCAGGAGCTCAGCCTCCCGCTCCGGGACGGATCGGTGCGCTTCTATGTGCTCGGAGACATGGGTACCGGTGACCGCTACGCCTATGAGGTAGCCAGCCAGGTCATCAAGTACTATCCGCGATTCAAGCCGACCTTTGCCATCCTTTTGGGCGACAATCTCTACGGCTCGGAACGCCCGCAGGACTTCGTCAAGAAGTTTGTGACGCCCTACAAGGCCCTGCTCGACGCCGACGTCAAGTTTTACGCGGCGCTCGGCAATCACGATGATCCCAATCAGCGCTATTATGGGCCGTTCGGGATGGACGGCGAGCGTTACTACACGTACAAGCAGGGCAACGTCCGTTTCTTCGTGCTCGACACCAGCTACCTCGATCCCGATCAGGTCGAGTGGCTCGACAAGGAGCTCGCCGCATCGGGGTCGGAATGGAAGATTGCCTACTTCCATCACCCTCTCTACACCACCGCGGGACGAGGCCCGGAGGTCGAGATTCGCAAAGTGCTCGAGCCGCTCTTCGTTAAGTACAACGTGAATGTCGTGTTTCAGGGCCATGAGCACATCTATGAGCGACTCAAGCCGCAGGGAGGCATCTACTACTTCACTGCTGGAGCCGCTGCCAAGCTGCGCCGCGGGGACGCCAACCCCGGTCGGATGACCGAAGCGACGTTTGATACGGACCGGAGCTTCCTGATGGTCGAAATCACCGAGGATGCCCTCTACTTCCAGGCGGTCAGCCGCACCGGGGAAACGGTGGACCAAGGCGCGTTGCGGCGGCTGGTTCGGAGGACCCCGGCGACCCAGGCCACCGTGACCCGGAGCCCGGCGATCCGGTCGCCGGGGAGCCGCACACCGGCCACTCGCGCACCGGCGACTCGCACCCGGGACCCGAAACCTCAACCCGTGGTTCGATGGAGGTGGGCCGGGTGGGTGCTGGTTCCGGTTACCGAGCAACAACCTGCGGCCAAACCGTAATTCGGCAACCTCACCTGCCGTCAGGCCCTCCTGCCGGCCTGCCGTCCGGACGATGGCGGCCCCCACAATCCAGGTGCTAAGTTGACACGAGCCTTGGCCGGAGTCCTCGATGCTTGGTCGTTCCCTGCGCCGGATCTCGCTTGCACTCGCTCCGCTGGCCGCCGGCTTCCTCGCCTCGCCGGCGGTCGCCGAGCAGGGTCCCCGCGAAGTGATCGCCGTCGTCAACAACGGTCCCACCCCCCTGCCGCTCGGCACGATTCGCGGTGAGCGGGTTAACCGGCTGGTGATCCGGGGTGGGATCGTCGTCTCCGGGCGCGGCACGCCCGGCACCAACCGTGCCATGCCACCCGAAGGGCCCGTGGACATTGTGATCGAGAATGGGATCATCACCGACATGGTGCCGATGGATCCCGTCAATGCCGCGGGTTATGGCCCCAACTTCCAGCGCCCCACCGGCGACAAGGTGGTCGACGCTAAGGGGATGTATGTCCTGCCCGGTCTCGTCGAGATGCACGCCCACCTCCCGCCCGGAAACTCCAAAGGTCCCCGCGGGCTGGATTACGCGTACCGGCTGTATCTGGGCCACGGCGTCACCACCGTGCGCGACGCCGGCAGCGGTGCCGGGATCAAGCTACTCGCCGAGCAGCGCCGGCTCGCTGCCAGCAATGGCATCGTGGCGCCCAAACTGATCCTCTGCCAGCGATGGCCCCTTCCGCTCCGCGAGTGGGAGGTGGGGAACACGCCCGAGAGGGCCCGCGAGATGGTCCGCGAGTTCAAGGCATTGGGCGCCGACTGCATCAAGATCAGCAAGAGCCCGGGCCACTACCCAGACGTCTTAGCCGCCGCCGTCGATGAGGGGAAGCAGCTCGGCCTGTTCACGATGGTGGATCTCAAGGTCTCCGAAACCGATGCCCGGGTCGCTTCCAATGCCGGCGTGCGGAGCATCGAGCACTGGTACGGCATTCCTGATGCTGCGCTCACCGGGTCTCAGAATTTCCCGACTGCCTACAACTACTGGTACGAGCTCGATCGGTTCCGTTACGCAGGCCTCCTCTGGAGCGAGGCCGACAAGACCCCCGACCGCCTGAGCGACGTCATCGATCTCCTCATCAAGAACGGGACGAACTGGAACCCCACGATGACGGTCTACGAGGACAACCGCGACCTGTGGCGCGCCTACGGAGTTCCCGTGAAGGAGACCCTGGTGCACCCTAGCGAAATCGCGGCCGGTCCCGACTCGGGTACCCATGGTGCCTTTAAGACCGAATGGAAGACCAGCGACGAGATCAACTGGCGGAAGAACTTCGCGATCTGGATGCGCTGGGTACGGACCTTCCACCAGCGGGGCGGGCTGCTGACCGCAGGGAGCGACGAAGGCGGCATCGGCGGGATCGCGCTCATCCGTGAGCTCGAGCTGATGCAGGAAGCCGGGATCCATCCGATCGACGTGATCAAGGTGGCGACGACGAACGGGTTCCAGGCCTTGGGGCTGACCGACTACTGTGGGGTCCGGGTTGGTTGCCGCGCCGATATCGCCGTCGTGAACGGGAATCCGATCGACAACTTCAAGGTGATGTACGGCCGCGGCTATGGATTCGCCGGCATGGTTCCCCGCGCCGAGCAGTGGAAGCACGGCGGCGTGGCGTGGACCATCAAGGACGGCATTCTGTTCGACGCACAGGCACTGCTCCGAGAAGCCGAGTGGTACGTTGAGCAGGAGAAGGCGCGGATGCGGAGCAAGTCAGTTACCAGCGGGCGCGCTCAGCCGGAGCGCTGACGCGAGTCGGTGATGGTCGCTCTGGGTCTTAGCGGGGCCGAAGGCTTTCTCCTCGCGGCGCTTCAGGCCCTCCCGGCCGGGGCTTCGATCGGCGGCCAGGTCAAAGACGGAGAGACCGGCACTCCGCTGGCAGGAGCGGCCGTCTCTCTCCCGGACATCGGCCGGGTTGTCTCGACGGACAACGAGGGCCGCTACGTTATCGCCGGCGTGGCTGCCGGGCCGCAGCACGTCCTGGTACGCCGGATCGGTTATGCGGCTCGAAGGTTCCACGCCCTGGTGCCCAGCCAGGGACGGCTCGAGATCGTGGTCGCCCTCCACGCCCTTCCGGTCTCGCTTCAGCCGATCGAAGTGCGCGCCGGAATACCACCGCCGACCCGCGGGTTAGAGCCGGAGGACAGCACCGGCTTTCCCGACCGCGCGCTCTCGCTGGCAGCAGTTCGAAACCACCCGCAACTGGCAGAACCGGACGCGCTCCAGGCGCTGGGCGGTGGCCAGGTAGCCATAGCGCCGGAGTCTCCCAATGGCCTGCATATTCGAGGCGGCGCCTCCGATCAGACCGCCTATATCCTCGATGACATCCCCATTCTCGCTCCCCATCACACCGGTGTCAGCTTCACCGCGTGGAATCCCGACGCGCTTTCCCGCCTGCGGCTGACCAGCCTCGTAGCTCCCGAGTTCCCCCACATGCTCTCCGGCGTGGTCGCGGCCACGACTCGCTCGCCTGGCTCGGAGTTCCTCACTCAGGGCGGCGCCAGCACAACCCAGGCGCGCATGACGCTCAGGGGACCGCTGGGGCATGGCGGTGCCGGTTACCTGTTAAGCGGCCGGACTGCCTTCCCGGGTCTCTTCGGTCGTCATCGCGACCAGACCTATCTGCGCGGAGGGAGCCAGGACTGGTTGGCCAAGCTCGAAGCACCGTTGTTGGGAGGTCAGGTCCGGGTGGTTGGCTACGGTAACTGGAATGATCTGGCCGCTGCCGCCGACACGCTCGGCAACGGACGGAACGAGTTCAATTGGAGCGGCTGGTCGGTCGGAAGTGCTTGGGCCGGCCAAGTCGGGAACGCGGGGTTCAAGCTGGTGGCTTGGACTGCAAGCCAGGGTGCCGGTGCACTCTGGAGCGCCTCCACTTCGGTTCCCGACCGGCTCGGCGCTGGGCGCCGCGATGTGGGCATCGGCTCGCGAGTGTCCTGGAGCGGGCCGACCAGCACGACGACCGCGGGTATTCGAGTTGAGCGGATCAGCACCAGGTACGACCTCGGCGCTCAGGGAGATAGTCTGGGTTCCTTCACGCTGCGGCGAGCTAACCCAGTCTGGGCGGCGTTCGGGGAGCACACCCGGAAGATTGCCCCTCGAACCGAGGCTCACTTGGGACTCGTAGGTGCGATCGCCAGGAGCACGGTCTATGTCTCGCCGGCGTTGCTCCTCAGGGTAAGACCCACCGCCGCGCTCACGCTCCAGGGCGGTCTCTCGCGGCGCCATCAGTTTGTGCAATCGCTCCGGAACCCCGAATCGATGGTCGCGAGCATCTTCCCGACCGAGCTGTTCATGGTGGCGGGAGATGAGCTGCCCGTCGCTAGGAGCGACCTCGTTCATGTTGCTCTCGAATATCGCCCCCGGATGGGGCTTCACCTCGGAGCCGAGATCTATGCGCGCTCGTTCCGCGGCCTCGCTCTCGTCCAGGACGCCGGACCCTTTGTTACCAGTCGGATCGGCACCGGCCGCGGTAATGCACAGGGGCTGATGCTCGAGGCAGCGGCGAACGGGGCGCGCTATGCATTCCTCGCCAGCTACGCGCTCCAGCGGGTTCGCTACCAGTTCGGCGACACCAGCTACATACCGGCGCACGCCGCCGGACATGCCCTCGAGAGCGGGATTACCGTCTTTCCTTCGCCGAGCTGGTCACTGCGGCTGGGCATCACCGCACTGGCCGGCCGCCATACCACCGCTATTGCCGGCGGTTTCGAGTGGGAATCCTGCAACCTGCTTGACTGGGGCTGTCAGTTCGCGGGAACCCCGTTGCGCTCAGGTCCCATCGGCGCGACTTCGGTCCCGGCCTATGTCCGGGTGGACCTCGGGGTGCGGAAGCACTGGCACTGGAGCCTTGCCGGCCGCGACGGAGAGCTCGGCGTGTACGCCACGATGACCAACATCCTCGGGCGATCAAACATCCTCACCTTCGTGGTGGATCCCGCCACCGGCTCGAGAACGCCGGTAACCATGCGTCCCTGGAGTCCCCTGGTAGCCGGGATGGATTGGCGCTTCTGACCGGGTTTTCTGTCACAAACCAGGGCGCTGGAATGTTCCTGAGAATGTGGAGCCCATGACCAGCGCGTTTCAGGACGCTTTCGTGCGGCTCTTCGAGACCCATTTTGCCCGCATCTTTCGCTATCTCGACCGGCTTTCCGGTGATCCTGATCTCGCAGCGGACCTGGCCCAGGAAACTTTCGTCCGACTCTACCGGCGAGGCGCTCCGCCGGAATCCGCGGAGGCGTGGCTCGTGACGGTAGCGACCAATCTTTTCCGAAATGATCGCGCCACGCGAAGGCGCCGGGTGCGGCTGTTGACCGACGAACGGGCGCGGGACACCCTCGCCGATTCACCGGCGTCACCGGCTGGAATTGTGGAGGCTGACCAGGTGCGTGATCGGGTTCGCGCGGTACTCCGACGCATGCCGGAGCGGGAGCGACAACTCTTGCTCCTCCGCGCGGAGGGGTACGCGTATCGCGACCTGGCAGCGGGTCTTGGTATTCCCGAAACGAGCGTCGGAACCCTGCTCGCTCGCGCCAAACACGCATTCCGCCGGCTCTATGAGGAGGACGCCGATGCATCTTGACGACGAGGTGATTCAGCGGCTGTTGCACGGCGAGATTCCAGAATCGAGCGTTCTCCATCTCGCCGAGTGCGGCGAGTGCCGGCGCCGGCTGGACCAAGCGCGGCTGGAGGAGGCCCGGATCTTCGCGCTGCTCGAGCAGGCGGACCACCCCAGACCTGAGATCAGCGCGGCCTCGGTCGCCGCTCGCCCGCGGTCCGAAGCCTTCCGTCTTCGCGTGGCTCGATGGGCGGCGGTGCTCCTCATCGGACTCGGGCTGGCCGGGGCAGCCTATGCGATCCCCGGATCGCCACTGCGCCGCTGGATTGGCGGCCTAACCCGCTGGATCTCGGCTGGAGCACCGGCGCGGCGGCAGCCAGAGCTCCCAGCCCCTGAAGCACTGGTCACGGCCGGAATCGGCATTGCTCCCGGACCGCGGCTCATCATTCGCTTTGCCTCCAGAGCCCCTGGCACGCTCTCGGTGTGGGCTACCGATGGACCCGAGGTCGCGGTTCGGGCCCGCGGGGGTACCCCTGCGTTCACGACGGAGGCGCAGCAGCTGATCATCGAGAACCGTGGTGTCGCGGCGGACTACGACATCGAGATCCCGCGGCGGGCTCCCTGGGTCGAGATCCGGACCGGCGCGCGCCGGCTGTTGCTCAAGCAGGATGACCGGATTGAGTCAGACCGCGTCTGTCACAAACCGGCGGCTTCGGCGGTTCCTCTCGCGGACACTATTGCCGGAGACTCCGCCATGCGCCCGACCATGACGCTCATCGTGGCTCTCTCGCTCGCCTGCAATGGGAGCCCGACCGAGCCCTTCGAGGAGAACCTCGATATCTCGATCTGCCACCACTCGGCGGGTCCATTCTCCGCGACCATCACCAACCCGTATTTCCCGATGACCGCCGGGACGCGGTGGAGCCTCGAGGGCGGGACTACCCGGCTCGAAATCACGGCATTGGACGAAACCGAGGTCGTCGCCGGGGTGGCGACCCGGGTTGTGGAGGAGCGAGAAACCGAGGGCGGCGCGCTGATCGAGGTGTCCCGCAACTTCTTCGGGCAAACCCAGGACGGCACGGTTTGCTACTTCGGCGAGGACGTCGACATCTATCAGGGTGGCGTAGTGGTGAGCCATGAGGGCGCGTGGCGGGCAGGAGCCGCCGGCGCGGTCCCCGGCATCTTCATGCCGGCCCAGCCTGCGCAAGGGATGGCGTTTCGTCAGGAGGTCGCGCCCGGTATCGCGGAAGACCGCGTCGTGATCGAAGCAGTCAACGAATTGGTAACGGTTCCCTTCGGAACCTTTACCCAGACCGTCCGGTTCCTCGAAACGACGCCGCTCGAGCCGGGCGCGTCCTCCACCAAAGTGTTCGCCCGGACCCTCGGTCCGATCGTGGATGACGTGCTCCGGTTGACGGGGAAGACGCCCTGAGAGTGAGTCATCAGTCTTCAGTCTTCAGTCTCCAGTCGACAGTCAGCTCATGCCCGTCGACTGAGGACTGATGACTGAAGACTGATGACTAATGACTCACCCACCCAGACTCGCCGGCGGCGGCGTCACTTCCTCTTCGGGGGGAGCAGTCAGGACGCGGTAGAAGCACCAGATGGTAAGCCCCCACACGAACGCGAGAGCGAGCAGCATGGTGAGCCATCCGCCAGGTCGCATGGTTTCCTCCTAACCCGCGCTCCTGGCCGGGGTCGCATCTGCCGGCCGAGTATCGTCCAGATCCATCCCCGAAGCGCGCCAGCGTTTTTCTCCGACATTCACGGCTACCGCCAGGCCAGCGACGGAGACCAGGATCAGGCCGACTGCAAGCTTGGCCGGCCAGCTCCCCAACACGTTTTGCACCGCACCCGGCAGGTTCTGGATGGAGAAGCCGACGAACACCACTAGGAGGTACAGCGGGGCTACCCATTTCATCACGAACTTGAAGACCCGGGGAATCCGGAGCGCCGCACCGTCATGGGCCTCGCGCCAGCCCCGCTCGATGCCGAACACCCAGGCGAACAGGATGATCTCGATCGCGGCAGTGATGAAGATCAGGAAGGTGCCGACCCAGAAATCGAGTGTGCTCCAGAACACGCCGTTCTGGGTGAACCAGAGCGTCAGCACCGAGCCGATTATGCCCAGCACGACTACCATGCCCGTGGCTTTGCCGTGGGTGGTGCCGGTTGCCTCCTTGAGGAAGGCGATCGCCGGCTGATACATCGAGAGCGAGCTGGTGATCGCGGCCAGAAACAGCATGAAGAACCAGATTGCCCCGACCGCATTCCCGACGGGACCCATGTGCGCGAAGACGACGGGCAGCGTGTTGAAGCCGAGCCCGAAGGATCCCGTGCTTACTGCGGCGATCGTCCCCGAGAGGCCCAGAAAGACGAACGAAGCAGTGAGCGTGATCATTCCTCCGAACCCCACCTCGAAGAGCTCGTTCGTGGCGTTGGAGGTGATGGCCGATAGAACGACATCGCTCTTCGGTTTCAGGTAGGAGGCGTAATTGATGATGATCCCGAACCCTACCGAGAGGCTGAAGAAGATCTGTCCGGCCGCAGCGAGCCAGGTCTGGAAGCTTCCCAGCTTGGAGTAATCGGGATTCCACATGTAGCCGAGGCCGTTGACGACGTTCTGCTCCGGCACGGCAGGGTCGGGCGTACCCAGCGTGAGCACCCGGATCAGCACGATGAGCGCGCAGAATGCCATCGCGGGCATGGCCCAGCTACAGAACCTCTCGATCCCCTTGGAAATGCCCCGATAGACGAAGTAGATGTTGACCGCAAAAACCAGGACCCAGCAGAGCACGGTGAAATACGAGTCGCCGGTGAACAGAACCCCGTCCTGATTCGCGCCGGTGAAGGCGTTGTAGTAGCTCGAAGCGGTTGCGGTCTGCTCGGGTATGGGGGCGGTGCGGTCGATCCCGATGCCCCCGGTCAGAAACTTGAGGAAGTAGCCGACGGTCCAGGCCTCGATGAACACGTAGTAGAACGACACGGCGAGCGGGATGAGGGCGGCGGTGACGCCGAGGTAGCGAGCCAGGCTCCCGCGCCCAATCACGCCGAGGATGGCGGGGGACGAATGGAACCCCTTCTTGCCGCCGTAACGCCCGATGGTCCATTCCGCCCACGCGATGGGGATGCCGAGGAAGATCAGCGCGCAGAAGTAGGGAATCAGAAACGCGCCGCCGCCATTCTGGGCGGCCTGGCCGGGGAAGCGCAAGAAATTGCCGAGCCCGACCGCCGACCCGGCCACGGCCAGGATCACGCCGATACGAGTACCCCATTGCTCTTTGTCGGAGGCCATGGTGAACGGGTTTGAGGAAATGGGATCGCCCAAGCTATGGTAGGGATGGCGGGCGGTCAACTCGCTTGAGTCGCCAGTCGCCAGTCTTCAGTCTTCAGTCCTCAGACTCCGAAGGCTGGCAACAACAACGACTGAAGACTGAACGACTGATGACGGAAGACTCCACACCCATGTCTCCACCGACCTACGCTCTCATTTACACAACCATCCGCCGCATCCCGCGCGGCCGCGTCGCCACCTACGGACAGGTGGCGGGCGAAGCCGGTCTGCCGGGCCGAGCCCGCCAGGTGGGGTACGCCTTGCACGCGCTTCCTGCCGGAAGCACCGTGCCCTGGCACCGGGTCGTGAACGCGAGCGGACGGGTGAGTCGTCGGCGGGTGCCCGGTGCCGAATTGACCCAGCGCCTGCTGCTCGAGCGCGAGGGAGTGCGCTTCGATGCCGCCGGCCGGATCGCCTTCGAGCGCTACCGCTGGCGTCCCCGTGGCCGGCGGGACCCTCGCGCCCGTTCCGCGACGGCTACTGCCTTGGCGGCCCACTCGCGGAGCAGATCGGGCTGTTCGAGCACCTCTCCCGGCACCTCGTAGTACTGCATGATCTCGCGCTCGTCGCCGTACGGAAGAAACGGCCCCATGCCGCGGGCGAGGTAGTCGCCGCGATTGGTCTCGTCCGCCTTGAAGTAGAGCACGTCGCCAGCGATGAGTGCGAAGAAAAAATCAGCGGAATAGATGCCGACCCCACCGAACATGCTGCGAGCCCGCACCCGGGGCAGCACCCGTCCGAGCTGGTCGATCACGAAATCACGGTAGGAGGGAGTGACGGGCATCTCGGTCTTCAGTCTTCAGGCTTCGGTCTTCAGTCTTCGGTTCTTGATCTCTAGCCCCGAGTGAGAACTCATGACTGAAAACTCAACTGCCCGACCCTCAAACCAGGGCCCGCCGCTTCAACTTCTCATACATCTCCACCACCGCCCGCGCGGCGCCATCCGGCAGCACGTCGAGGACTAGCACCCCCCGCGACCTGAGCTCCGTCAGGGCCGCACTCCGGGCCAGCAGGAGCTCTTCTGCGGCCGCCCGCTCGAAGGCCTGGCCCGGCGTGTCAGGGCGGGTTAGGGCCAATCGCTCGAGACCTGGGTCCCGGAGCGTCACCGCGAGGGGGAGATGCCGGGGCCGAAGGCCCGCTGCCTGCGCCAAGAGCGCGTCGCTCGCAGTCCGATCGATGAGATCGGTGAAGAGGACCGTCAAGGCCCGCTTCCGGTTCCGCGCCGCGAGGTAACCGAACGCCGCCGGATAGTCCGGCTCGACCAGGCGGCCTTCGATCCCGGCCAACCCATCCAGCACCTGGCGAAGCGCGCGCCGGCCCCGCCCTGGCGGCACATACGCGAGGATCTCGTCGGCAAACACCAGGAGGCCCACGTTGTCCTCGTGGCCGGCGGCCGCATGGGCCAGTTCCAAGGCCCCATCGATCGCCGCCTCGAGCCGGGTCCGCCCCCGCCCCCCGTCGATCACCGCGGTGAGCATCCGGCCGGCGTCGATCACGATCATCACATTCTGCCGGCGTTCGACCTCGTACTGCCGGGCCATCAGCTTCCCCCGCCGGGCCGTCGCCTTCCAGTCGATCGAGCGGGTTTCTTCGCCCGGCACCCACTCCTTGAGGCTCTCGAAGACCCGCCCTTCGCCGATCCGGCGAAGATTCCGGAAGCCGGCCTCGCGATGCCGCTGCGCCTGGGTCGGGAGCGCACGGAGCGCGGCCGCGCGGAGATTCGGATATACGACCACGGCCCAGGGGAGGTCCCGGATCCCCTGTCGCCAGCAAAGTCCCAGCGGCCCCAGGACGCGCAGAAACAGCCGGCCACCGGAAGCCTTGCCGCGATGGCGAGGGTCCATCACCAGCGGTTCGACCAAACTTCCACGCGGGGGGAGCCGCAGGTGCCGTTCCGGTGCCCCCGCTGCCGGGCCGCCGAATGCCGAGCGCCGAGCGCCGAGCGCCGAGCCACCGACTGCAAGAATCGCCGGCAGATCTTCCCTAACCCGCACGGCGAGCGGCCGGCTCGCCGGGTTATGCCAGCGGTAGTTCACCGGAAGGGGCCGGCCCACCGAAAACGCCGGGGGCGCTTCCCGGCTCACCGGAAAGCCGGCGAGGTCGACCCGGGTCGCGAGCCAGGCATCCACCAGGAACCCGATCACCCAGAGCAGGTCCGCTCCGAAGAGCACCCCCGCAGCGGCCGGAACCAGGAGCGAAAGCGGCGCGAGCCCCGCGAGCGCCGCTGCGCCCAGGTACCATCGCTTCGAGGGTAGAATCATGCCCGGGGGGCTTCGACCCGGTCGATCAGGGTGCGCAAGGCGGCGTCGGCGGTCACGCCCTCGAGCTCGAGCTCCGGTGCGACGATCACTCGGTGCCGCAACACCGGAGGAGCGAGCTGTTTCACGTCGTCGGGAATCACGTACTCCCGTCCTTCGATCAGCGCGGCAGCCTGGGCCAGCTTGAGCAGGGCCACACTGGCCCGCGGTGAGGCGCCCAACGTCAGTGCCGGGGCGCCCCGGGTGGCCCGCACGAGGGCGGTGATGTACCCGACCAGCACCGGCTCGACCCTAACCCGCCGCGCGGCAGCCCGCAGGACGGCGAGTCCTTCCGCGTCGAGCACCGGCGAAATTCCGAAGCTCGCCGTCTCGGCGGAGTCGAAGCCGGCGAGCACCTTGTCCAGGACACCTCCTTCGGTGGCCGCATCGGGATACCCGAGGGCACTCTTGAGCAGGAACCGATCGAGCTCCGCTTCCGGAAGGGGATAGGTGCCCTCGAACTCGATCGGGTTCTGGGTCGCGAACACCGTGAAGCTCGGGTTCATCGGATGCCGCTCGCCGTCCACCGTCACCGTCCGCTCCTCCATCGCCTCGAGCAGCGCGGCCTGGGTTTTGGCGGGTGCCCGATTGATCTCGTCGGCGAGCACCAGGTCGGCAAAGAGCGGCCCGGGCCGGAAGGCGAACCCCCCTGGCCCCTGGCCCCCGGCCCCCGGCCCCTGCATCAGCACGTTGATCCCGGTGATATCCGACGGCATGAGATCGGGCGTGAACTGGATCCGCCGGAACGAGAGCGCCAGCGCCTGGCTCAACGCGCGCACCAGCAGCGTCTTGGCGGTTCCCGGCGGCCCTTCGAGCAGCACATGGCCCCGCGCGAGGAGGGCCAGCAGCGCCTCCCGGACGACGGCTTCCTGCCCCAGCACGACGCGCTGCACTTCGGCCAGGACCCGGCCGGCCCCGGCCGCGTGGTGCCGGGCTTGCTCCGGGGTCAGCGGGACGGTCGCAGTTCCTGCCACAGGTCCTCCACGGTGTGGGCGGCCCGGTGCACGCTCTCGGCGGGCTGGCCTGGCCGGGTTAGGGTCCGCAGGGTGGCCAGGGCGGCCCGGGCCCGCGGGCTCACCGCCCGGGCATCGAGTCCGGCCAGCCAGCTTTGCCAGTCTCCCCGGGTTAGGCCCGGCGCGGGGACCAGCCGGCGGCGGAGCCCCCGCACCAGCGCGGCGACCGCCTCGTCGTGCCCCCGCGCGGCCGAGAGTGCCACCGCCAGCGCCCGCACGTGCTCGAGGGGAGACCGCCGCGTGCGGGTTATGCCGGCCCGCGCCGGCCCGAAGCGAACCGCGCCGAAGCACAAGGCCAGGAGTCCCACCACGCCTAGCTGCCAGGCCGCCCAGCCCCAGGGCGAGCGGCCGCTCCAGGCCAGGGCCGCCTGGGCCAGCGAGCCCGACGCGCCGAACCGGTGATGGTACTCCTCGAACACGATCCGGTCGTACCGGCGATGAAACAACCCGAGCGCCCAGGGGCCCGCCGCGGTCTCCCGCAACACGCGATTACGAAACAGGTCGGCGTCCCCGGCCAGGATGACCTGCCGGTCGCTCGCCGCGAGCGTGAGCCGCACCGCGGCGACCCTGCCCTCGCGATCCACCAGCAGCTCCTCCCGCCGGGAGACTGCCGGGACGTCACACCCAAACGGACCCCAATCGACGAGCCGGCTCGAATCGACGGCCCGGGCTTCGTGGGTGCGAACCAGGACCTCCTGGACCCAGGGGTCGTCAGGGCCCGGACTCGGCCCGGACAGCCTAACCCGCACCGAGTCGAAGGCGCGCCGCTCCACCCGATATCCGAAGCATCGCATCAGCGGTCCGGCCCGCCTCCCGGCCGCCAGCAAGTCGGCGCCGGTGGTAAATCGCAGCACCTGCTCGAGCTCCGGCGGCGAGAACGGTGCCGAGGGATCGAGAATCACCAGGATCTGGCGAGTGCCGTCCTCGAGCTGGGCCAGCCGCAACGGCCGCTCGCGAAACCGCCGCACCGAGATGCCGAGCCGCTGGGCCGCTTCGAGCAGGGCCCGCGCGCCCTCCGGGCCGGCGAGCAGCGTCGACGGCCGCCGGTCGGATACCGGGGCTCCCCCGCCGGAGCGGCCGAGGAGGGCCGCGACCGTCGCGACCGCGGCCAGGCCCCCAAGGGCCAGCAGGGCTTCAGTGCGGGGCCGCATCCTGCTCGGTCAACAGACGCGCGCGCCAGGCCGCAAACTCGGCCGGGCCGCACGGCCAGCGCGCGAACGCGTATCCGTACAAGGTCCGCACCAGGTCGGCGAGCCTAACCCGCGCTGCCGGGGCCAGCTCGGCCTCCTGCGCATACTCGCGCGGCGTCTTGGCCGGATGGAAGCGGACCCTTCTCACCCCTTCGAGCACCAGCACCAGGGCCAGGAAATCGGCCTGCATCGCCTCCGCGAACCGACCCGCCCCGGCGAGTCGATCCGCTTCGGCCCGATACCAGGCCGGACTCCGGCGGAGGGCTACCGGCGCCGCGCCCTCACCGTCCCGCGGCGCCGGGCGGATCGTGCGGACCAGTACCCAGGCGGCGTGAACCAGAATCGCGACCAGCAGTACCACCATCCCGGCCATGAATAGCCGGAAGCCGAGCGGGTGAGTCTCCCGCAGCTCGAAGAGCCACCGCGAAAGCTCACTGAACCAGCGCCGCAACACCGCGAGCGGATCGGCTCGTTCCACCCACTGATAGGCGGGATCGGCAAACACGCTGTCGAGCACGGCACGCAGCGAATCCTGCGCGACCTGATTCACGCCGGCTCTCCGGCCGCAGCCGCGAGCAGCTCTAGATCAAAACCCTCCTTACGAATTCGCATGTCGTAGTAGAGCAGTGTGGTCACCGAATACACGTAGGGATAGACCAGCACTTGCAGGACCGCGGTCACCACGTCGGGAACCGGTGAATTCCACTCGGAGGCCGGGGTCGCCGCCTGCCAGACTCCACCCACCGCCGCGATAGGAACGACCAGCAGCAGGAAAGCAACCACTAGTGTCCCAAACGCCTTCCCCCGATCCCCCTTGGTGAGCTCCCACGACCGCGCCATCGCGGCGGTCGCGTGAGCCGGCCGTTCCACCACCATGACGACTGAGCTGAGCAACAACCCCGAGAGCAGGATGAATCCGGGCACGAAGAGGAGAATGAGGCCGATCCCGACCAGGAGCCACGTCAGCACGGAGATGACGATCAGGCGCCAGAGCAGCGGAACGGCCCGGCGCAGCGCTTCGCCGGCCGTGATCTCGCGGCCCAGATAGGTTTCGGAGATCACGTTGGTCGTGGCGGCCACGCCGAGCGAGCTCAGGATGACCTCGACCAACAAGTAGGCAAGCATCACCGGCCAGAGCGCGAAGGCCTGCTCGGCGGTCTGGAGATAGACGCCCACCACGGTCGGGAGGACGTGCACGACGATCGCTACGATCAGGAGGGGGACGAATCGCGAGCGATAAAGCCCAAACCCCACGTCCAGCAATTCGCCTAACGTGAGTGCCCTGAGTGGTGGTGGAGAAACCATAGCGCCCGTAGATTAGCCCATACCATCGTTATCGCCACCCCCGGGACCCATTCTCTCCAATGGCCCTGACACCACGGCGGGCCGACTACCGGCAGCACCTCGAGGTCGAAACCCCCGAGCATGTCGTGCTCGACTACGAAATCGCCGGAATCGGGAGCCGCACGCTGGCGGCCCTGCTCGACTGGGTGATTCTCACGATATTCGCCGTCGCGCTGCTGCTCACGCTCCCGCTCGCTCGGGAACTGGGTCGCTGGCTGCCGGCCGCATTCGTCGTGCTCTTCTTCGCGCTGGTCTACGGCTACTTCAGCGCCTTCGAGGGACTGTGGCGAGGCCAGACGCCGGGCAAGCGCTGGATGGGCATCCGGGTGATCCGCGACACCGGCCATCCGGTCACCCTTCCCGACGCAGCTGCGCGGAACCTGCTCCTGCCGGTCGATCTCTTCGCCTTCCTGGGTGTGTTTCTCATCGCGATTCACCCTCGCGCCAAACGCCTGGGCGACCTCGTCGCTGGTACCGTGGTTGTGCGGGATCACCCAGTAGTTCGACGGCCCGTTGCCGAGCCGTCCAGCCGTCCAGCCGCCGAGCCGCCCGGTCCTCCCGAGCTCACCGATCCCGAGTTCCGGCTGTTGCGGGAGTTCGTTCATCGCGCCCCTGACCTTCCACCCGCAGCCCGAAGCCGTCACACCCGCACCCTCACGGTCCGCTTTGCGGATCGCTCTCCCGACCGGCCACCGGATGACTGGGAGTTCCTCCAGCAGCTCTATCGCGACGAGCTCGCTCGCCGACAGGGGCGCTTCGGGGCGCGCGCAATTCCGGTGGCAGGTGACTCGGCGGCTCGGCGGCTCGGCGGCTCGGGGCTCGGCGCTCGGCCCGGGGCTTCCACCGCAGAACGACTGGTCGCCCGAAAACAACCTCGTTGGGATGCGTTCCAGGCGATGGCCGAGCGGGTGAGCCGCCGGGGGCTCGACGCGCTCGAAGCGCGGGAACTTCCCGAGTTTGCCGCGGGGTATCGAGAAGTCGCCGCGGATCTCGCCCGGGCGAGGACGTATGGCGCCGATGCCGCCACCCTGGGATTTCTGGAACGCCTAGTCGCGGCCGGACATAACGCGCTGTACCGCACCGAACAGCGTACCTGGAGGCGCATCGTACGGTTCGTCGCCCAGGACTGTCCCGCCGCGGTAGTCGGCGCGGGCCGGTATGTGGCCCTGGCGGCGGTCCTTTTTCTCCTGCCCGCGCTCGCGGGTTATGCATTATTGCGGGAACGCCCCGAGCTCGCGCCTGAGCTGCTCCCCGATGTGGTGCTCGAACGCGCCGAGGCCGGAGTCGCCCGGCAAGCGGCCGGACAGGGATACGTCGTGGATGAGCCGGGCGAACGCCCGTTCATGGCGTCGGCGATCATCACCAACAACGTCCGGGTGGCGTTTGCGTGCTTCGCGGGCGGGATTGCCCTGGGGGTAGGCGCCCTGCTTTTGCTCGCGTTCAACGGACTCTTCCTGGGCGCCGTGTCGGGCCATTTCGCGAACGCGGGACTCCTGGGATACTTGTGGACCTTCGTGATCGGCCACGGCGTGCTCGAGCTATTCGCGATCTGGGTTGCCGGTGCGGCAGGCTTTCGGCTCGGCCAGGCAATCATTGCTCCGGGAGACCTGGCCCGCCGCGATGCGGTGGTGCTCGCGGGCCGCCGCGCGATCCGGATGATCGGTGCGGTCGTCGTGATGCTGGCCGTCGCCGGGTTGGTGGAAGGGTTCGTATCCGCCGGCGAAGGACCGCTCGCACTTCGTATCGGCGTGAGTAGCGGCACGGTGTTGTTCCTGGCACTCTACCTCTGGCAGGGCGCACGTTTTGCCGAGCGCCGAGTGCCGAGTGCCGAGTACCGAGAATGACAGAGCGTCGAGTGCCGAGTGCCGAGCCCCGAGCATGAGCAATCCGCCGAGTGTCGAGCCGTCCGGACGCCGAGCCGCCGAGCCGTCGCGGACGGTGCTGGTCGTCGATGGCGATCCCGACATCCAGCGCTGGGTCGTCGCGACCCTCGAACCGCATGGCTGTCGAGTCGCGCGAGCCGTTGATGTGCTCACCGGTGTCAGCATGGTCCGGACGGTGCGGCCCGATGTGATCGTGCTCGACCTGGATCTGCCGGGAGGCGGTGGCAAGGTCTTTCTGGAGCGGCTCCGGACCTTCGACGCGTTCAAGCAGACCCCGGTACTGGTTCTCACCGCGGAGGTCAGTCCCAGGATCGCGTCTCAATTGCAGGCCCTCGGTATCGCGGGAATCCTGGAAAAGCCGGTGAACGCCCGGCTGTTCGTCCACGCCATCCTGCGAGCTTTCAAGTAGGCCCACTTGACTTTCGGTATTTTATCGGGTAATTTGCCGAATTAATACCGAAAGCAAGGCCTCACGGTGGATTCCTCCCCCGCAGCTGCACCCCGATCCAGAACTCCCAACCCATTGGCGGACAATAGTATCCGGGTTTGTCCCGAATGCGCCGGGCCACTCGCTCGGGTTGCGGGTTGCCTCACCTGCCTGCACTGCGGCTGGGGGCGCTGCGGATAGCGATCTCATCTCGGCAGGTAGCAATGGCCTCGCGCACCAACTTCCAACTCGGACTCGCACTTGAATCGGTGCGGCGCGAGTTGCCGGTCCTGGACCAGCGCTCCCGAGGAACTCGCTTTCGCGCGCTCTCGGTGCGGCAGGTGCTGAACTCGCCGACCACCACCCATATGGAGTTCTGGTCGCTCAATCCCTACGTGGGGTGCGAGTTCGGCTGCTCGTATTGCTATGCGCGGAAGACCCATCAATGGGTGATGGAGAAGACGGCAGGACGGCAGGACGGCGGGACGGCGGGAGAGGTTACAGGGCGGCAGGACGGCCGGACGGCAGGTGAATCCGAAATTGGCCAGCCGCCGGCTCTACCTGCCGACCTACCGACGTGCCGTCCGGCAACCTCTTCGGCCTGGTCTGCCTTCGAACACGAAATCCTGGTCAAGCGCACCGCGCCCGACCTGCTGCTTCGCACCCTCGACCCCGAGAAACTCAGGGGTTCGGAGCTCGTCATCGGCACGGCCACCGATCCCTACCAGCCCGCCGAGCGGCAGTTTCTCCTCACCCGGCGGGTGCTGGAGGCGCTGCTCCGGTTCGAAGGGCTCTCCATCGGGATCATCACCAAGTCGCCCCTCATCGCCCGCGACCTCGATGTGCTCAGCGGGTTAGGGCGGAAGCACCAGCTCGCCGTCAATATCTCGCTGGCCTCGACGGATGCGGCGTTGCTCCGCCGGCTCGAAGCCCGGACCCCGGCGCCCCACGCCCGCCTCCGCGCGCTGGCCCGGCTCACCCGCGCCGGCATCCCCGCCGGGCTTCTGATCGCGCCGATCCTGCCCGGCATCACCGATGGCTGGGCATCGCTGGCCGCGCTCATGGAAGCCGCTCGCGCAGCCGGCGCCTGCTTCGTCCATGGGGCGCCGCTCCGGCTGGGTCCCGCCGCCCGCGAGGGCTTCTGGCCGGTCCTCGAACGGGAGTTCCCCGAGCTGGTGGCACGCTATCGCCGCCGGTACGGTCCTCACGTCAATGCCGGCAAGGATTACGGGCGCGCGCTCCAGCGAAGACTCAGGAGTTTGCGGGTGGCGTATGGATTCGAGAAGGAAAAGCGTGAACAAGGAACGGCGTTGAGTCAACAGTCTTCAGTCATCAGACAACAGTCGTCAGTCATCAGGCACCAACTCACGACTGAAGACTGAGGACTGAAAACTCGGTCCCGTTCAAGCCGTTGCAGCATCGTGCCCAAGACCATCTTCTATATCGACCCGCCCGCCTTCTGTACCACGGTCGAGCAGCTCGTGGCGCCGGCGCTCCGGACCCGCCCGCTCGCGGTGGCACCGCCGGGAGCCGACCGGGCCACGGTGCTCGCGCTCTCGCCCGAGGCCCGGGCAGCCGGCATCACCCGGGGGATGCCGGTGCGGCGGGCCCGGAAGCTCTGTCCCGACCTGGTCCTGCTCCCTCCTAACCCGCGGCTCTACGCCCGCGCTTCCCGCGCCCTGGGCGAGATCCTGCGGGTCTATGCGCCGATCATCGAGCCGCGCGGCTACGGGCACGCGTTCCTCGACCTCACCGGCACCGAGCGGCTCTTCGGCCCACCCGTCGACGTGGCGGAGCGCATCCGGCGGGAAGCCCGCGACCGGCTCCGGCTCCCGCTCACCGTTGGCGTGGCGACCAACAAGCTGGTCTCGGAAGCAGCAACGAGATCGGTACGGCCGGGACTGGGGAAGGGGGAGTGCGGAGTGGGGAGTGGGGGCTTGCGGGTGAATCCCCATTCCCCAATCCCCAGTCCCCATTCCCCATTCCCCATTCTACCGGTCCAACCCGGTGCCGAAGCGGAATTCCTTGCCCCTAACCCGCTGAGCGTGCTGCCCGAAGTCCCCGACGACATCCGGCAGCGGCTCGAGGATTACCAGCTGGAGCTGATCGGCCAGGTCGCCGCGATCAGCGAGAGCCAGCTCGCCACGGTCTTTGGCCGGCGCGGCCGGCTGCTCCGGGCCCAGGCCCGGGGTCTCGACCCGCGGCCAGTGCTTCCCCCCGAGGTGCGCGCCGAGTACCGGCTTTCCCATGTGCTGGCGACCGACACCAACGACCTCGACGTGCTGGATCCCCTGCTCCGGCTCCTCACCGAAACGCTGGGTCACCGGCTCCGCCGGCGCGGACTTGCCGCCCACCGCCTGCTGGTGCAGGTCGAATACACCGATTACCAGAGCTCAGCGCGCAGCATGGTGCCCACCGCGGTGCCGCTCGATCAGGAACTGTGGACCGCGGCCCGGCGGGCGCTGCGGCTGGTCCTAACCCGCAGAGTCGCGGTTCGGACCGTGACGCTCATGGCGGACCGGCTGGTCGAAGCGAACCGGCAGCTGGACCTGTTCGACGCCCCGCCGGCCGAATCGAAGGCGGCGGAGCTGCAGATGGCGATAGATAGGGTCAACAGTCGGCGGGCGGCAGTCACCAGTCTTCAGTCGACCGCCAACCGAAACAGCCCGGCGCTCGGGGTTCTAGCGACCCGCGGCAGGGCTCGCGGCCGAACGCTCGCAGGTAGTTCCCGCTGACTGTCGACTGAAGACTGGTGACTGTGGACTGCTGACTCGGCTTCCCAGATCACCACACCAACACGATCTTACCAACGCCGGAATTGCGCTCCATCTCGCGATGCGCCGCGGCGATCTCGCTCATCGGAAAGACCGCGTGCACCACCGGGCGATACCGGCTGTCCCGCCAGGCGGGGCGGTCGGCGCTCCGGAGCGGCTCCTCGGTCGCCACGTGCCGCCCGAACAGCGGGAGCACCTTCGCCTGGAATTCGGCGACCAGCGCCGCACGTTCCTCGAGGGTCCGGGTCCGCATCACCGACCCGATGATGGTGAGGCGGCGGCGGAGAACCGGCGTGAGATCCACCTGGGACGCGAGCGGACCCTGGAGCAGCCCCAGGACCACCAGCCGGCCGCCCGGAGCGAGGACCGCCAGGTTATCGGCCAGGGCCGGCCCGCCCAGCACGTCCACGATCACCTCGACCGGCGCCGTCACCTGGTCGCGGAAGAACCCCCGGCTGGCATCGATGCCGACCGAAAGACCTAACCCGCGGAGGGCGTCGAGCTTGGCGGGCGTGCGGGTGGTGCCCAAGACGGTCGCGCCGGCCTCCCGGGCAAGCTGGATCGCGGCGGTGCCGACGCCGCTCGCGGCGGCATGCAGCAGTACCCGCTCACCCGGCTTGAGCCGGGCCCGAAGCATCAGGGCGTCATACGCCGTGAGGAAGGCCTCCGGGATCGCCCCGGCGTCCGGCCACGACAGGTCGGCCGGCACCGGCAACGCTTCGCTTTCGTGCACCACGACGTACTCGGCGTGGGCACCTCCCCCCACGAGCCCCATGACACCTTCGCCGGTCTTCCAGCGGGTGACGCCCGGACCCAGCCGCGCGACTTCGCCGGCATATTCCAGTCCTGGGATGTCCGCGGGCCAGCCGGGGGGAGCCGGATAGCTGCCGCGGCGCTGGAGGACGTCGGCGCGATTGAGCCCCGCCGCGCGAATCCGCACCAGCACCTGGCCGGGCTCGGGCTCGGGGACCGGGTCGTCGCGCACGGCGAGGACCTCGGGACCTCCGGCCCCGGTATAGACAATGGCTCGCATGATGGCGGTGCCCGTAATCTTCCCCTCCCCTCAGGAGACCACAACCCATGGACCCACGCGTCACGCCGCTCGCCGATATCCTCAGGCTCAATACCCGGCTGTTCCGAAACTGCCTCCAGGACCTGACCGACGAGCAGGCCCGGATGCGCCCGTCTCCCACCACCAACAGCGCGGCGTTTGTGGCGGCGCATCTTGCCGAGTCCCGCTATTTCCTGCTCAAGCTCCTCGGCGCTGAGCGGCCCAGTCCGCTGGATCGCTACTTGAGCGGCTGGAAGAGCATCGAGCAGATCCAGGAGTGGCCCACCCTGGCGCAGGTCCGGGACGCCTGGACCGAGGCATCCCACGCGCTGCGGGACCGGCTCGACGCGATGACCGCGGCGGAGCTCGACGCCCCGAACCCCACCCGCTTTCCGGTACGGGAGCAGACCGTGCTGGGCGTGTTAGGGTTCCTGGTGCAGCATGAGAGTTACCACGTCGGGCAGCTCTCGTTGCTTCGGAAATACGTGGGCCTGCCGGCGATGAGTTATATGTAGGAGTGACCGAGTAGCGAGTAGCGAATAGGAGGTAGTAAGCAGGAGGTAGTGAGCAGGGACGTCAGCCACCACCCTCGTCGAAGTCCCTACTTACTAGCTCCTACTTGCTACCTCCTCATCGAATTACCCGACCGTATGGTGAGCTGCGCCCGATCCGGTCGAAGTGCTCCCAGGCCGCGAGCCCCAGCTCCGCGATGATCTGCTCGGCGGCTCGCCCGTCGCCGGCGTAGGTGATCATCACCGCGATCGCGAAGGGCCGGTTGGCCACGAACCCGATGCCGGCATCCGCCCGGACGCCGTCGAGCCACCCGGGTTTGCTGGCGATCCGCGCATCGGCCGGAAGCAAGCGAGGGAGATAGCGCTCCTTCGGGGTGGCAAGCAGCCGGAAGAAGTCGTCCCGCCCCCCCGGCTCGAGCAGCCCAGGCTTCCAGAGCGCCTCGAGCAGCCCGACCAGCTCACCGGGGGTCGCGGTGTTCTCTCGGCCGGCCCGGGCCGCCGCGAGATCGAGCATCCGGCGGCGCAGCCGGGTCTCCTTGAGGCCAAGCGAGTCCAGGAGGCGATTGACCCGATCCATGCCGAGCCGGCGGATCAGGATGTTGGTGGCGCCGTTGTCGCTCACCCCGATCATGAAGGTGGCGAGGTCGCGGTTGGTAAGCCGGGTTAGGCCGTGGGTCATCCCGGCCAGCAGGTCACTCTCCGGAATCGCGTCGGCGCTGTCGACCACGTAAGGGTCGTCCAGCCGGGCCCCCTTCCCGCTCTGGTCCTGGCGATACAGCTCGGCCAGGACCGCGATCTTGATGGTGCTCGCGACCGGCATGACCGCGTCCGGGCGTAACCCGACGGTGCGGCCGTCGGTCAGATCCTTGATCGCGACGGCCAGCACTCCGTCGAGCCGCCGATCCAGCTCCGCGACCCGTTGCTCCAGCTTCTGCCACAGGACATCGAGCTTGGCGGATTCCTGAGCGACTGCCGACTGGAGGGGGGCCGCGACGAGAAAGAGGGCTAGGCGCATAGAGGCTATTGGCTATTGGCTATTGGCTATTGGCTATTGGCTATTGGCTATTGGTGTGTGTGCTATCAGCTACCAGCTATCAGCTATCAGTCTTGAGTCACTGGTCGGACCCTCGACTGCCAACTCCCGATTCCCCGACTTCCGAGTCCCGAATCCCTATTCGCTACTCGTACTCGCTACTCGCTAGCTCTTCAATTACATTGACATATCAACTGATTTGAGCTATCAATCTAATGACGACGGCCCGCGCGGTGGCCCAGCTGCTCCGGGACTATCCCGAAATCTTCTTCGCCTGTCATGTCCGCCATGTCCCCGACCCTGGCATCCGCCGCCAACTTACCGCCCGCCAGCGGGAAGTGCTGGACCATCTGTCCGACGAGCATGGCATGACGGTTCGCCAGCTCGCCGGCCACGCCGGAGTATCGCCCTCGACCATGTCCATCATGGTGGACCGGCTGGTGGCGCGCGGACTGGTGGCCCGGCGCGAGGATCCCGCCGACCGGCGCCGGGTCGAGCTCCGGCTGACCCCCAAGGGACTTCGGCTCCGCGGCAAGCAGGAAGTGCTCGATCGAACCCGAGTCCGCCGGCTCCTCGCCGAGCTGACCGCCTCGGAACGCAAGCACGCCCTCGACGGTCTCGGACTGCTCGCCCGGGCCGCTCGGCGGGTTATGACGCCAGCGGAACATGCCGACGGGCGAAGTCTGACGACTGAGGACTGATAGCTGGTAGCTGATAGCTGATAGCTGAAACTCCGCACGCGAGGTAGTCCCATGGCACGCGTCTGTCTGATTCACTGGAATGAGGTCGAGGCCAAAGAGCGGGCCGCGGCGCTCCGCAAGGCGGGCCATCGGGTCCAGGTCCATTGGAGCACCGCCGAGCAGCTGAAGCTGGGCGACGAGCCTCCCGAGGCGTTTGTGATTTCGCTCGACCGGCTCCCTTCCCACGGGCGGGCGATCGCGGAATGGGTGTGGGAGGCCAAACGGCGGCAGCCCATCCCGATCGTATTCGCCGGCGGAGAACCAGACAAAGTAGCCGCGACTCGGAAGAAGTTCCCCCGGGCAGCCTATTGCCAAACCGGAAAGGAGGCGGCCACCCTCGCCTCATTACGGAGCCCGACCTCTTCGTAAGGGTCGGGCCTCTTGACCTTTCGGTGTTTCTTCGGTATTTCTGGGCCATGTTCGTCCACCTCCATGTGCACTCGTGGTTCTCGCTGGGCGAAGGGGCCAGCAGCCCAAAGGCCCTGATCGAGGCGGCCATCGCTCACGGGTTCGATACTCTGGCCTGCACCGATACCAATGGAGTGTATGGGGCAGTCGAATTCCAGCAGCTCGCCGAGTCTCAGGGGATTCGTTCGATCCTGGGTGCGCACCTGGTCTGGGGAGGCGAGGAGTGCGTGGCGCTGGCGATGGACGAACCCGGTTGGGGGGCAATCTGCCGGGCGATTACGGCGATTCGTTGGCAGGGCGGACAGACGGACAGACGGACAGACGGACAGGTGGTCAGTAACTGCGGCCCTGCCGCCAAGCCGCCGGGCAGCGAGCGCCGCGCCGCTCTGTCCGTCTGTCCGTCTGTCCGTCTGTCCGACCTCCTGGCGTTTGATCGTCCCGGAGCCGCCCTGCTCTCAAGCTCGATCCCATTCTTAACCCGCGTCGTCGAGCAGAGCGGGCCCACCGACGTGTACGCCGAGCTGGTGCCCGGCAAGGGGCGGCACTCCGTCCTGGCCGCCGCGCGCCGGCTCGGCGTCCCGCCGGTGGTCACCAATGCGGTGCGGTTCGCCCATCCGGAGGACTGGGCGCGGCATCGGTTGCTGGTGGCGATTGCGAACAACACGACGCTCGGGGAAGTCGGTAGGTCGGTAGGTCGGTATGTCGGTAAGTCCATCCCACCCCCTACCGACTTACCGTCTTACCGCCTTACCGACCGCGAAGCCTGGCTCAAACCGGCCGCCGAGCTGACCCGCCATTTTCCCGACGTTCCTGACGCGATCGACCGGGCCGGCGAGCTGGCCGAGCGGTGCCGCTACCGGATCCCGATCGGGGAGCGGATCGTGCCGCCCCGGTTCGCGGAGGAGGCCGACGCGCTGGCGCGGCTCCGGGCCCTGGCCTATGAGGGCGCGCTGCGCCGCTACGGCACCATCGCCCCCATAACCCGCGACCGGCTGGAGCACGAGCTCGCCGTCATCGGGATGAAGGGGTTCGCCGATTACTTCCTGGTGGTGCGCGATATCGTGGAGCACGGCCCTACCCACTGCGGCCGCGGCTCGGTGGCCAACTCGATCGTCTCCTACTGCCTCGGCATCACCCACGTGGAGCCGCTCGGCGCTGGACTCCTGTTCGAGCGGTTCCTGAATCCCGAGCGGAAGGACCCGCCCGACATCGATCTCGACTTTCCCTGGGACGAGCGCGACCACGTGCTTGCCTACGTGTTCCGCCGCTATCCGATGCCGCGGGCCGCGATGGTCGCGAACCACAACACCTTCAAGCTGCGCGGCGCGCTCCGCGAAGTGGCCAAGGTGCACGGTCGCCCCGAGGGCGAGGTTCGCGAGGTCACCCGGCGGATCCCCTGGTACACCGACGACGCGCCGATCGACCAGCTCCTCGCCGAGCACCCCAACTTCACCGGGCTCGATTTGCCGGCCGCCTGGCGCGCTCTGGCCCGGATGGCCACCCCGCTGGTCGGCACGCCGCGCCATCTCTCGATCCATCCGGGCGGCGTGGTGATCGTGCCCGGGGCGCTCACCGAGTACGTGCCGGTCGAGCCCGCGGCGAAGGAGCTGGACGGCGCGCCCGATCTCCCCGTGCCGGTGATCCAATTCGAGAAGGACGGCACCGAGGACGCCGGGCTCGTCAAGATCGATCTGCTCGGCAACCGCTCGCTCGCGGTGATCCGGGACGGGATCGCGGCGGTCCAGGCGAACACCGGCCGGCAGCTCGATTACACCAGCGCCGATGCCGGGGACGATCTCCTAACCCGCGAGCTCTTCCGCACCGGGCGCACCATGGGGGTGTTCTACACCGAGTCGCCCGCGTCGCGGCTGCTCTGCCAGAAGAGCCGGGCCGAGAGTTTCGAGCTCCTGGTGCTCAATACCAGCATCATCCGGCCGGCCTCGAACCGGTTCATCCGGATCTATCTCGAGCGGCTGCACGGGATGCCGTACCAGCCGCTCGATCCCTGCCTGCGCGACACGCTGAGCGAGACCTTCGGGGTGATGGTGTACCAGGAAGACGTGGTGAACGTCTGCGCTACCTTCGCCGGGATGCCGCTGGCCACCGGGGACGGGCTCCGCAAGGCGCTCTCCAAGAAGCGGCCGGTCAAGGCGCTCGCGGCGTACGCCGAGGAGTTCTTTACCGGGGCCGCCGCGTTAGGACGGGGCCTCGACACCGCGAAGCACGTGTGGGAGATGGTGATGAGCTTCGCGGGCTACAGCTTCTGCAAGGGCCACTCCTGCTCGTACATCCAGGTGGCCCAGCAGTCCGCCTATCTCAGGGCCCACTATCCGGCGGAGTTCTTCGCGGCGGTGCTGGCCAACGGGGGCGGGTTTTACGCACCGTTCGCCTACATCGCGGAGGCGCTCCGGGCGGGGCTCACGATTCTGCCCCCGGACGTGAACGCGAGCCGCTGCGAAACCACCGGCAACGGAAACGCGATCCGGATCGGACTGCAGTTCATCAAAGGGTTCAGCGCTGACGCCATTGAACGGCTGTTATCGGCCCGATCGGGAGTCGGGAGTCGGGAGTCGGGAGTCGGGGAGCAGCCGGGACCGCATCCGTTTCGTTCCCTGAGCGATCTCCGCGAACGGACGGGTATCAAGCCGGATGACCTGCGCCTCCTGATTAAGGTTGGCGCTTGTGATTCGATGGCGAATGGCCTAACCCGCCCGCAGATGCTATGGCAGATCGACGCCTCCGACTCCCGACTCCCGACTCCCGACTCCCGACTGCCGATTCCCGATTCCCGAATCCCGATTCCCGATCTACTGGAATACGAGCCCGAACGAAGGCGGCAAATCGAATACGAACTGCTGGGCTTCTCGACCGACTGCCATCCCATGGCGCTTTATGCCGAGCGGCTGCGCGGGTTACGGTTGGTGTCCGCGACCGAGCTCCATCGCCATGCCGGCCAGCGGGTGCTCTGCGCCGGCATGCTCACCACCAGCAAGCCGGTCCATACCAGCAAGGACGAGCCGATGCAGTTTGCCACCTTCGACGACGGCCATGGGCTGATCGAAACGGTGCTGTTCCCCGGCGTGCACCGGACCCGGGGCCACGTGTTGTTCGACCCGGGGCCGTTCCTGTTCACGGGAAACGTGGAAGAAGAATTCGGGGCAGTGACGGTGACGGTGCTGGAGCTGGATCGGCTGGAGCGGGTTGCTCGTGACTCGGCGCTTGGCGCTCGGCACTCTGCCAGGTCGCTCCGCGAGCGCATTCGATAGTCCGCATGCAGGAATCCTGTCTCAGGAGGGACCCATGAAGATCGTGCTGATCGTGCTCGCCGTGCTCGTCGTGCTGGTCGTGGCGGTCCTGCTGGCCGGGTTCGCGCTGCCGCGGAATCACCGGGCCACCAGCCGGATCACCCTAACCCGCCCTCCAGCCGAGGTGTGGGCCGTGGTGCGCGACCTGGGGGCGCTGCTCGGGACCTGGAAGGAGCTCCGCAGCGCCCGGCGGCTCCCCGACCAGGCCGGCCGGGAGGTCTGGGAGCACAACGCCGGCGGTTTCCCGATGCGGCTCGTGATCGAGGAGGCCGAGGCACCGCGCCGCCTGGTGACCCGGATCGACGCGCCGCCTGATGCGGCGTTCGGGGGACAGTGGATCTACGGGCTCGAGCCGGCGGGCTCGGGGACGCAGGTGACGGTCACCGAGGACGGCTATGTCTCCAACCCGATGTTCCGCACCATGATGTACCTCATGGGGACCCATCGCACGGTGGACGGGTACCTGCGCGCGTTAGGACGGAAATTCGGAGAAACCGTGAAGCCCGAACACGTCAGAACCTCACCCGGGTGATCCGCCCCGTCCGATCCACCGTGTAGATCGGCCCTACCCGCACATCATTGCCAAGGGCGATGAGGTGCTCCGGCTCCAGGCGGAGCGTCAGGGCGAGGAAGAACGGGTCGGCCGCCGCCGGATTCACCACGTACCCGAAATCGACGAGCGAGCGCACGGTGAGCTCGCTCAGCGGGTTGGCGCCGCCGACGCTCAGGAACCCGGTCATCAGCTCGTTGGCAAGCACCGCCTCGCGCCAATGCACGTTGATGGTGCCGCTGCCGAACTGGTTCTCCACCGGTACCTTGTTCCCGCCGGTGTAGGTGCTGCCGCCGATGTTGTTGAATCCGGTGAGTGCGTTCGGGCCGCTGTGGTAGGTGTCCAGCGGCGGGCCGCCGAGGGGCGAGGTATTCTGGCGGAGGCCGAACCAGTCCCACAGGGTCCCGATGCCAATCACGTGTCCCATCTCATGAAGAATCACGTCGGTGAGCCGGCCGCTGGCTTCCAGGTTGGCGATATCGGCGCTGTCGAAAAACATCGCACCAACCACGGGGAGGAGTCCCGGGTCCCGGATGTAGCAAAAGCCGGCGGATCCCAGAATCTTCCCGACCCCGTCGATCGGCGCCACCGTCGCGAAGATGAGCAGGTCATCCACGCTCTGGGCGTCGGACCCGGGGTTCGCGCTGCAGGTATTGGCTCCGAGCGGGAAGGTGATATCCGCCACGTCGCCGGTGATGAGCGTGCTCCACCGCGCGGCGGCGCTGGCGAAGGCGGCTTCCTGGGCCGGCGTCACGCAGCTCAGGTACTGGACGTGCACGTCATAACCCGCGCCGCCGGCGGGAATGCCCGTGGCGACGAACGACACCGGGGGGACCCCGGCCACAGTAGCCGTGAGGCAGTTGGCCCCGGCGCCCACGGTCCAACTCCCCACCGTCGCGAGGCCGCTGGCATCACTGACCGCGCTGGCTCCGGTGATGCTGCCGCTCCCTCCCGTCACCGCGAAGGTCACGGTGATCCCGGGGATCGGCTGGCCGCTGAGGTTGCGCACCAGCACCTGGGGGGCCACCGCGACGGCGGTTCCGGGGAGCGCCGCCTGCCCATAGCCGCGGTACACCGCAATCGAGGCAGGCGGTCCTAACCCGCCGGTTCCGGTCGCGTTGAACGGCACCGGGGGCAGCCCACCCGTTGCCGCGCTCACCGAATTGGCGCCCGGGACCGGTCCCAGGATCCAGCTCCCCACCGCCGCGATGCCGTTCGCATCGGTCGTGGCGGCCGCGCCGGTGAGGCTCCCGCCGCCGCCGGTCACCGTAAACAACACGCCCACGCCGGGCACCGGGTTGCCATAGGTATCGCGGAGCAGGACGGCGGGAGGAACCGGGACCGCCGTCCCGGCGGGGGCGCTCTGGTTGTCGCCGGCCTGGACGACCAGGCTGGTGGGAGCGCCGGCCGCGCCGGTCGCGGTGAATTGCACCGGGGGGAGGCCGGCCGCCGCGGCGGCGAGCGTGTTAGGCCCGGCCACCGTGCCCAGCGTCCAGCGGTCGACCGCGGCGATCCCGCTGCTATTGGTCGTCGCCGCACCGCCGGCCACGTTCCCGCCGCCGCCGGTCACCGTGAATCCGACCGCCACGCCGGGCACCGCATTGCCGAACTGATCCGCGACCAGCACCGCAGGCGCGAAGGGGACCGCGGTCCCGACCAGGGCGGTCTGCCCCTGGCCGGCCTGCACCGCAAGGCTCGCCGCCGGACCGGGTACCCCGGTCGCGGAGAACGCCACCGGGGTGAGCCCCCCGGCGGACGCGGTGAGCGTGTTAGGCCCGGCAAGCGGCCCCAGGATCCAGCCCCCGGCCGTCGCGATCCCGTCCGCGCCGGTGACTGCGTTGGGGACGGCGACGACGCCGCTGCCGGGAGCGGCAGCGAAGCTCACCGCGACCCCGGCCACCGGGTTGTTGAACGGGTCGCGGACGACCACCGAGGGCGACACCGGGACCGGGCCACCGGCCGTCGCGGTCTGACCCTGGCCGCCGAGGACCCCGAGCTGCGCCGGAGGGCCGGCGACGGCGGTCGCCCCGAAGCTCACCTCCAGGCCGGCCCCAACCGTGGCGCGCACCTCATGGACTGCCCCGGCCGCCGGGCCCAGGGTCCAGGTCACCCGCGCGACCCCATCGCCGGCGGTCGGCACGCTGCCGCTCGAGAGCACCCCCGCACCGGCGGTCACCTGAAACGACACCTGCGTGTTAGGTATCGGCGAGCCAAGCCGGTCCTGCACTCCCACGTCGAGAGGGACCGGGAGGGGAGCGCCGGCCGGACCGGTCTGCCCGTCGCCGCCGAGCTTGCTGAGCGCAGCGGGCACTTGGGCGACCTGCACCGCGATCGTGGCATCCAGGTCGCCGGATCGGGCGCGAATCGTCGCGGAGCCGTTGGCCAGGGCGCGGAGCATCACCGAGGCGCCGGTGACGGCGGCCCGATCGCCGCTCGCGCGCACCCGGCTCGTCCCGGCTCCCCCTCCGGGCACTTCGACCGCGACGCTCGGAGCATCGGACGACCACTCGACCTGCTCCGCGCCGAGCGGCTGGCCGTTCCGGGCGAGCACCGTGGCGGTCACCACCTGGCTCGCGCCGAGCGCGTCGAACGAGAGCGCGCTATGGGAGAGCGTCAGGCTGGCGGGATCGTGGTCACCGCCCGGCTCGGTCGGTCCCGGACAGGCCGAGACGAGCGCAAGGACGGCGCCGGCAGCAAGGGACCGCGCAAATCGGAGGATCATGATCGGGAACGGGCCTGCAATCTAGCAACTGTCACGGCTCTTGTAATTCGCGCGTCTCCCTGCTTGCCTTCGGCTCTCATTCCGGCCCATGTTGCGAACCACGATGTGCGCGCTGCAAACGGCAGGCCTGGTAGCCTTGCTCTGCTCCGGTGGATGCAACGATTCGCCGACCAGCCCGCCCCCGCCCCCACCCCCGCCACCGCCGCCGGGAGCGGTCGAGCTGCGGCTCGTGGAGGTCGCTTCGGGACTCTCGTTCCCGCTGTTTCTCACCTCGGCGCCGGGTGATGCGACGCGGCTCTTTATCGTCGAGAAGGGCGGCCGGATCCGGATCATCCGCAATGGGACCCTGCTGACCACCCCCTTTCTCGACCTAACGGCTCAGGTCTCGCAAGGCGGCGAGCAGGGGCTTCTGGGACTGGCGTTTCACCCGGGTTATGCCACCAACGGCCGCTTCATCGTGCACTACACCAACCTGGGCGGCGATACCCGGATCTCGGTGTTCCGGGTCTCGGCAGATCCCGATCGGGCCGATGCCGGGAGCGAGCAGGTGATTCTTGCCGCCGATCAGCCGTTCTCGAACCACAACGGCGGCATGATCGTCTTCGGCCCGGACGGCAAGCTCTACATCGGACTGGGGGACGGCGGCTCGGGCGGCGATCCCCAGGGTAACGGCCAGAACCCTAACACGCTGCTCGGCAAGATTCTTCGGCTGGCGGTGAATGATGCGGGCCAGGCATCGGTCCCACCCGACAATCCTTTCGCCGGCCAGGGCGGCGCGCGCGGCGAGATCTGGAGCTATGGGCTCCGCAATCCGTGGCGATTCAGCTTCGACCGCCAGACCGGCGATCTCTACATCGGCGACGTGGGACAGAATGCCCGGGAAGAGATCAATGCCAGCACCGGGCCGCAGCCTGGCCGGGGTGTGAACTACGGCTGGAACACGATGGAGGGGACCCTCTGCTTCCAGCCATCGGCCAACTGCAATCGCGCCGGGCTCACCCTGCCGGTGCTCGAGTACGGTCACTCGCAGGGATGCTCGGTGACCGGCGGCTACGTGTATCGCGGCTCCGCCATCCCCGCCTTGCAAGGCCATTACTTCTATGCCGACTTCTGCGAGGGATGGGTGCGGAGCTTTCGCCTGAGCGAGGGAATGGCAGCCGAGCTGCGCGAATGGACCACCCTGCGCCCGGGCGGTCAGCTTCCGAGCTTCGGGGAGGACGGCGCCGGAGAGCTGTATGTGATGACGGCGGGAGGGAGGGTGTTTCGGATTGTGCCGGTGCCGTAGGCGATCTGAGCTCTCAGCCATCAGCTATCAGCTATTAGTCTGACGCTCTTGCCTGACCAACTGGTCTATCCCGATCCGGCCACCCTAACCCGCTTGGCGGCGGCGGTTCCGCCGGGGGTGCGGTTCGGGAGCTCCTCCTGGAACTACCCCGGCTGGAAGGGACTGGTCTATCACCACGACTACCCCTCGGCCGGTGCCAGCGCGGCCATGCTCGAGGAGTACGCCCGGTTTCCGCTCTTTCGCACCGTAGGCATCGATTCGAGCTTCTACGGTCCGCTCACCGAGAAAACCATGCAGCGGTACGCCGCCGCGCTGCCGCCGGGATTCCCTTGCGTCAGCAAGGTGTGGGAGCGGATCACGGTCCACACCTTTGCCACCCCGCGAGAGCCCGGCAAGATGGGACAGCAGAACCCCGACTTCCTGAGCGCGGGGGTCTTCCTCGCTGAGGTTTGGGGACCGACCCAGGCGCATTTCGCCGGGCATCAGGGTCCCTTCGTCTTCGAGTTCCAGGCCATTGCGCCCGAAGAAGCGGGCGGCCTCGGGCCGGCGCGTTTCGTCGAGCGGCTGGACCGGTTTCTCGATCAGCTGCCGCCGGAAGGGCGGTACGCGATTGAAGTGCGCAATGCGGACTTCCTGACGCCCGCGTACTTCGCGGTGCTGCGCGAGCATGACGTAGCCCACGTGTTCAATGGGTGGACCCGGATGCCTTCCCTGGGGCGGCAGCTCGACCTGGCCGGTTCGGTCACCGCGAGCTTCATCGTGGCGCGGGCGCTGCTCCGGCCAGGCCGCTGGTACGCCGACGCGGTCGATGCCTTCGCGCCCTACGACCGGATCCGCGATCCTAACCCGGAGCTCCGCACCGATCTGGTACGGCTGGTCGAGGCCGCCGAGCGGCTCCGGATTCCTGCCTATCTCCTGGTGAACAACCGCGCGGAAGGGAACGCGCCGCTCACGATTGCGGCCGTGGCGGGAATGTTGGCGAATCGCGAAACGGAACTCGGGGCTCGGGACTCGGGAGCCGGGAGCCGGGAGTCGGGGTCGAGCCGGTAGGGCCGATTCCCGGCTCCCGATTCCCGCTATGCGGTTCTGCGAGTGTGGGCCGCGCGCCGGAACCGGCGTCGCGCCGGCTTGCGCCCCCGCATCGCCGCGGCGTGCGCGCTCTGGGCAAGCTGGATGAGCTGGGCGAACTCGGTGTCGTAGGGAACCTCGACCCACCCTTGCGCGAGGGCCAGGCGTTCGGAGAGGAACGGTCGGGCGGTCCCGCTGCGAAGAATGGCCGTGCGGGCCGGCTCGGGGAGCCGGAGCACCAGGGCGCCCAGGCCGAGCACGGCGAACATGCGTCCCCCCGAGAAGAACGCATCGGAGCCAAACAGCTTGCGCACCCGCACGCCGGGCAGCGCCGCCACGGCGTCGCGGATCAGCGAGGCACGAGAGGGGGAGAGGGGTACCATTCGAAAGATGGTACCGCTCGGGAGGGAAGTCCGCTAGAGGGGCGAACCGTCGGTCAGGGCGGCCTCCAGCTCCGCGCTGCAACCCGCCACCGCGCAAACCCGCGCGATGGTCTCCCCGATCTTGTTGTTGGGGGTCGAAGCCCCGGCGGTGATGCCGATCGAACGGGCGCCGTCGAGCCACCCCGTTTCGGCGATTTCGTTCGCGGTCCCGATCGGGCGGTGCCGCAGCGCGCCGGTCTCGACCTCGATGCAAGCGGCGTCCTCGAGATGGTAGGTGCGCACGCCGCGGCTTGCGCTCAGCTTGGCCAGATGGGTCGTGTTGCTGGAGTTGTACCCGCCGATCACCAGAAGGAGATCGGGAGGATCTTCGAGGAGCTGGAGGACCGCGTCCTGGCGCTCCTGGGTGGCCGAGCATATGGTATCGAAGGTCCTAACCCGCTGTTCCGCCTCGGCGCCGTAGCGGCGGACCATGCTCCGGCGGATCTCCTCGGCGATGGCGAGGGACTCGCTCGACAGCATGGTGGTCTGATTCGCGACGCCGACCCGCTCGAGGTCGCCGGTGAAGTCGAAACCCGGCGATAGGGCCGGCCCGAATCGCGCCCTCAGGGCATCCAACCGGTTGTCGGTATCCCCGAGTCCCGAGTCCCCAGTCCCGAGTCCCCGCTCGATCCAGTCACAGACCAACCGGGTTTCCTCCATGTTGAGCACGACCAGGTAGCGGCCGTTCGGATACTTGAGCGCCTGGCTCGCGGTGGCCTTGGTCTCCTCGTGCCAGTACTTGCCGTGGATGATGGCGGTGAATCCATCGCGGGCATAGCTCTCCACCCGCTTCCACACGTTGAGGACCGAGCCGCAGGTCGTATCGACCAGCACGCAGCCGATCCGCCGGAGCGCCTCGAAGTCGTGGATGGTGGCCCCGAAGGCGGGCAGGATCACCACATCGGCGGCGGTGATCGCGCTGAAATCGAAGTGGCCCGAGGCCCCGCGGCGGAGGAAGACCACGCCCATCGCCTCGAGCTTGGCGTTGACGTGCGGGTTATGAATGATCTCACCGACCAGGTAGAGCCGGCGGTCGGGAAACTGGGCCCGGGTCTCGTAGGCGTACTCGACGGCGCGATCCACTCCGTAGCAGAACCCGAACTCCCGGGCCAGCCGGAAGGTCAGCGGGCCCGCCGAGAGCCGATATCCCCGAGCCCGGAGCGTCTCGACCAGCCGGCTTGCGTAGTCGGAGGAGAGCTGACCCTCGATCGCCGCGCGGAGTCCGAATCCCTTGCGGTAGTAGGTGGCTTCGGGCATCCCCCAAATCTACATGGCGAACAGGGCGAACAGGGCGAACAGGGCGAACAGGGCGAACAGGGCGAACAGGGCGGACAGGCGGACAGGCGGACAGGCGGACAGGCGGACAGGCGGACAGGCGGTCAGGCGGTCAGGCGATCTGACGGTCTGACGGAGGTGCCGGAGGAGCCGCAGGCGGGGGCGGCGGCGGGGGGGGGGGCGACGGCGGGAGGATCATTGGAGGTTTATCGGTTCTGCCGCATGGCGGCGGCTCGGGAATCGGACGCAGACCGCTGAAGCTCCCCTGAACTCGGAGCGAATCCTCCCCGGTGCTGGCCACCAGCCGGAGATCGAGGGTTCCGGAGATCCGGTCGCCGCTCTGGGTCACCGTCACCTGGCCGCTGCCCGATTCATAGTTGCGAACCGCGACGGCCTCGACCAGCCGGAGCGCCGCTATGGCCCGAGGCCGCCAGGGAATGAAGACCCGGGCCGGCATGACCGCATAGTAGCCCCGGCCTAACCCGGAAACCGAGGCGTCGGCGGCGAGGAGCAGGAGGCCGATCGCGCTGTCGTGGCGAACCGCGGTGACGGTGAGCAGTGAGTCGCCGGCGCACCAGCGGGCCTGGGCCGGCCCCCCGAATGGCACCGGGCCGGTGGTATCCCCGAACCGGACCCACTCGACGTCGACCCGGCCGGCAGGTTCCTGCGGGTTAGGCCCCGGGCCGCCTCTGCCGCAAGCGATTGCTGTCCCGGCTAGCACTAACGCCGTTCGAGTGACCCAATCCCTGGCCCCCGGTCCCTGGACCCTGGCCCCTTGGCCGCGGCCCCTGACCCCGGCGATCATCGGGGCGCCCCGAACACGAGATCGAGCCGGAGCCCCATGCCTTCCGGCCGGGGGGAGACCGGGTGGCTCAGGTCGAAGCGAAGCAGGCCGTTGAGCACGGACAAACCTAACCCGCCTCCGATCAGCATGCGGGTGCTGGTCAGCGAGTCCAGCCGGCCCGCCTGCCCGGCATCGAGAAAGACAACCGGCCGCACCGCTCCCCGCCACGGGGTCACGTCGGTCTGCACCGCCCAGAACGCCTCGCCGCGGCGGTACCCGTAGTCGAACCCTCGCACGCTGGCCTGGCCGCCGGCCCGGAAGGCCAGCTGCGGGAGCAGCGGCCGGGTGGCGACTCCGGCGCGGGCTCGCACGGTGGCGCCGGTGCGCCCCCCGATCGGCTGGCGCCACTGGCCGTAGAGGCGCGCCGTGGTCGCGTCGAACTGGAGATCGCTGGTCCCGTCCGCACTGAGCTCCCAGCGGGCTCGCCCGGCCCGCCCACCGAGCCGAACCCCGGCCGTCGCGTAATCGCCCTCCTCGATCGGCGGATTCGGCGGGAGCACGCCATCGCCGCCGATGGCATCGTTGAGCCAGGCGCGGGCCCCGCCGGTGGCGGAGCGTTGCCGCTCGAACCGACCGGTGAGGGTGAGCTCAACCCCGCGGGTTAGGCCGGTCTCCAGCGTGAGCAGGCCGCCGGTCGCCCGGAAGTACTCTCCCTCGTCCCGCCCCGACAGAAGCGCCCGGAGCGAGTTCGCCGCCGAGAGTCCCTGGCCCCAGGGATCCCCTTCCCAGAGATCGTGATAGGCCGAGAGCGTGATCCGGCCCGAGGGGGCATCGCGGATGAGGGAGAGCCGGGCGGTGGGATGCTTGTCGGTGAGGCCGAACCGCGCGGTGGCGAAGAGCGAGGTATACGAGAGGCCGCGGAGATCCACCTGGTAGCCCAGGCCGATCGAGGTGCCCTGCACCCGGTTGAACCGGAAGGCGTCGGCGAGCCGCTCGTAGGCAAAGCCGGTTCGGTCGATCCCGGTCACGTCGCGGGGCAGCGCTTCGACCAGGTCGGCGAGCTCCCGGCGGGTTTCCCGAAGCCGGCGGTCTTCTTCCTCGGTCATCCGGAGACGGAGCGGCTCCTCCCACGCGATGTAGCGGCGGAGCGAATCGCGGGAGGCTCGCCACATCTCGTAGCGGCCGCCGCCGGGCAATCGCCCCGCCCGTTCCCTAACCCGCAGGGAGTCGGGCCCGCGCCGCTCCGCGCGGAGCGAGTCGCGCTGGGCCCGCCGCTCCTCGCGGCGCTGCGGCGAGGGCGGCGCCGAGTCCGGCTCGGGCAGCCGGAAGGCCACCGGCCCCCCGGTGTTGATCGCATACTCGAAGAATGTCGTCACCGCCTCGAACGGAACATAGATATCGGTGATCAGGGGAACCTGGACCCGGCCCGAGAGGATCTGCCGGTACGGCATCCAGTACTCGCCATCCTGGAGCGCGTACTCCAGGTCCGCCTCGAGCGACAGGAACCGGTTGATGAGCCGGTTGGCGCGCCGGGCTGCGGCGCTGTCCTTCGCCGTCGGTCCACTCGGCGTCTCCCAGAGATCGGTCCCCACGTAGCGGAACGCGAGCCGGACCACCTGGGCGGTTGCCAGCTCGAGCCAGAGCTTACCGGCGAGCAGCGCCGGGCCGGGCCGTTTCGGCATAACCCGCACTTCGGTGAGCTCGAGCCGGCGCCCGTCGCCGGTCGTCAGGGCGACGGTATCGCCCGCCTCGTAGCGATACCAGTCGGGCCCGTCGGGCGCGAGCGGATGCAGCGACGCCCGCTCGGGGAAATCGGTTCCGAACACCCGTACCGAATCGCTCAAGCCGCGCGGGACGAACCACGGCGCATTGAAGGTCGAGAGGAACTCGGCGCCCGATTCCCTCACCCGGGAGCGCTGGCCGAGGATCTCGACCCGCAGATCGTTGGGGAGCTGCCAGGCCACCCGGCCCGCCTGCTCCTCGACCGCGACCGGCGGGGCACTCCCCCAGCGGCGCCGGCCGATGCCCGCGGTCAGCCGGTAGCGCAGCTCGGCCCGGTAGTCCCGGACGGCGGTATCCTGCATCCGATGGCGCGCCATGGCGCGGGCGATCAGCTCGCGAGTCGCAGCGCTTCCGTAGGTCGCGGTATCGGAGGGTTGCGGGTTAGGAGAAACCCCCGCGAGGAGTGCCAGGGTCAGGAGGCCTGGGCCCATTTGCTCCGGCCATCGCGATGCAGCCCGTAGGCCCGGAGCCGGCGCCACAGGGTGGTCCGGCTGATCCCGAGGCTCTTGGCCGTTTCGGCCAGTCGCCAGCCGTGTTCCTCGAGGGATTGCACGATCGCTTCGCGCTCTCGCTCGGCGAGGGTGGTCGGGCCGACGGTCCCCTGGAGGAACATGGCCTCCCCCACCTCGAGATTGGCGACCCGGAGGGGCTTGAGCCGGCCTCCTCGCTCGGTGAGCGCGGGCAGGAGATCCCCAGCATTAAGACTGAGATCGAGGCCGAGGTCTTTGGCGGGCTGATTGGCGTAGAACACCTTGCCCTGGGTATCGAAGACAATCACTGCCTCGCTGAAACTGTCGAGGACTGCCTTGGCAAGCGGAGAGAACACCGAGGGCAGCGGAGTACTGTGATGATCGGCCGGCATAGATCCAGGGTACGGGGGGACCCGGAATTTAGTTTCAAGTCGTAACTGGGCCAGCCCTCGGCGAGTGATAGCGCTGATAGGCATCCGGGTGACCGGCGGTCGGGTAGGTCAGGAACAAGGCCCGCTCGGCTTCTAGCGGAGCGGTTCGGGGAGCTTCGGACGCCTTTCTCCGAGGATGACCAGTCCTACGCCTACAAAAATCGTGGCCGCCGCCAAGGTGACCGGGAGAGTGAGATGCTCGCCTTCCAACACGAGGGGAGCCACGCCGGTGACGAAGAGGGGCTGGAGATAGATGAATGAGGTGACCAGCACCGGCGAAGCCTGCCGCAGGGACCAGAGGTTGAGGAAGTAGGTGACCGTGGTCGGGAAGACGATCAGGTAGGCGAGCCAGAGCAGCACCGGGGTGGTAAACTGCGTGGTGTCCACGGCACCCGAGGCGTTGACCCCCAGGGGAAGCACACCGGCCAGTCCCGCGATCGTCAGACAGAAGGCCACTGTGACGGGGGGATAGCGGCGGAGCAGGTTCTTCGAGAGGAGGAACGCGAGCGCATTGAACGCCATTCCGGCCAGGACCAGCAGGTTGCCCACCGCGACGTCGGCGCCGAGTGACACCCGTTCCGGTCCGATGAGGTAGACCACTCCGACGGCGGCAACCGCGACCCCAGCCCACTTGAGTCCGCCGGGGCGATCGAGCCGCAAGAGATACCCGAACACCACCGTGAAAATCGGAATCATGGGGATCAGGATCGCGGTATTGATGGCCGTGGTCCGGGTGAGACCGAGCAGGATCAGCAGCTGGTTCCCGGCGCCCCCTAACACGCCGAGCAACGCAAACCGGGCCCAGTCGGCTCCGAAGCCCGGCAGCTTGCCGCGGTAGGCGCGATGGGCCGCATAAAACACGGTCGAGGCAACCAGCATCCGAAGCGTGACGATGACCGGCGCGGGCACGATCGGCAGAATGTACTTGCCGACGAGCACCCCGCTCGCGTAGATGATCTGAACCAGAATCAGGGCGGCGATTATCTGCATTTGCTTTTGTGGTGCAATGACTTATGATTGAACGGCCATTCAGTCAATCACCATGAAGGAAGCTATTCTCAAGGCCGCCATCCAGGTAGTCGTTCAGCATGGACTGAACGGCTGGACAGTAGACGCGGTCGCCCGGAAGGCTGGGTGCGCCAAGGGCCTCATCAACTACCACTATCGCTCCAAGCTCGACCTCTTGAGGCAGGCCGCCGAAGCGCTGAGGGAGGATCGGTGGAAGGCCCGAATCGCGGCGGTCTCCGCGCCGCCGGATGGAGCCGGGATGGGGGAAACTCTCGATCGGCTCTGGTCCGTGCTGGTCGACGAGGTGCGGTCAGGCCGATTCGCCGCGTGGCTCAGTCTCGTCTCGACCGGCGAGCCACTGCGCGCCGCGGCTGCCAATCCTCCCGGACACGTCCTCGCCCTGGCCAGCTCGCTCGGCAGGTCCCTGGACATGGGGGAGGAACTTGGGTCCCGGGCCGGGGCGATCGAAGCCGGGCTCGACGGGTTGCAGCTACGGTTGCTCATGGGCGCCCGGCCGATAGAGGTGGAGGAAGATTACCACCGTTACTGGCTGGCGGTGATCGAGAAGTAGATTGGGAGAAGCTCGGGAGTCGGGAGTCGGGAGTCGGGAATCGAGGTAGCATGCGCGTTCCAGCGATCCGATTCGCATTGGCGTTGGGTTCGGTGGTGCTCTTCACGAGCCCGTCCGCGGCGGCTCAGGACCCACCTCCGGTTCTTTCCCCTGAGGCTCGGCGGGCCTACGAAGAACGGCTGGCGGAGGCTCGGCGCGCCTATGACCGCACTCCCAACGATCCGGACAGCCTCATCTGGCTGGGCCGGCGAACCGCCTACCTCGGCCGCTATCGGGATGCGATTGCCATCTACACCGAGGGAATCGCGAAGCATCCCCGGGATGCCAGGATGTACCGGCATCGCGGGCATCGCTACCTTACGATCCGCGACTTCCCCCGCGCGATTGCGGACCTGAACCGGGGCCTGGAGCTGGTCCAGGGGCAGCCGGACCAGGTCGAGCCGGACGGGATTCCTAACCCGCGCGGCATCCCCACCAGCACGCTGCACTCCAATCTGTTCTACCATCTCGGCCTCGCCTACTATCTGACCGCTGATTTCACCCGCGCCGCGGAGGTGTATGGTCAAGACGTGGCGCGGGCCCGGGAGACCGGAAACTCGGACCGGCTGGTCGCATCGAGCTACTGGCTCTATCTCGCGCGACGGCGGGCCGGACAATCCTCGGAGGCCACCGCGGCGCTGGCACCCATAACCCGCGAGTTGCCGGTCATCGAAAACGGCAGCTATCATCGGTTGCTCCTCCTCTTTCGCGGGGACCTGGCGGCCGACTCGTTGCTGACCTCGCCCGGGCGGCGGGAGCTCCAGAGCGTGGAGGATGTGACGCTCGCGTACGGCGTCGGCGCGTGGCACGGGATCCATGGCCGCCCGGGGGAGGCTCTCGCCATCTATCGGCGGATCGTGGCCTCGCCGCAGTGGGCCGCGTTCGGGTACATCGCGGCGGAACAGGACGTGAAAAGAGGTGAGAGGTGAGGGGTTGATCGGGAGTCGGGAATCGGGAGTCGAGAGTCGGGTCCTGCTGGTGGTGCTGGCGCTGGCGAGCTGCCTCGCGCTGCCGGTCTGGGCGCAGGAGCGGTTGCCCGGCGTGCGGGTGAAAGGCAAGACGCCCTGCCAGATTCACCCTGAGACCGCGGTGGAGACCGCGGATCTCTGGGACGCGGCCCGCCGAACGCTCGAAGGCACCGCCCCGATCGATTCCGCCCCGCCAACCCTGCTGGTTCGCGAGTGGCGCCGGACCCTCGATTTTGCGTTCCGGCTCCGCTACGAGGACGTGGACACGTCGGTCATCCATACCCGGCGGCCGTTCGAGAAGCCGGCGCCGGGCAATCTCGAGCGGGCCGGCTACATCCAGCGGCAGGCGTGGTCCATCGTCTACTACGGGCCCGATGCCGATCTCCTGCTCTCGGAGCGATTCCTCCGCACCCACTGCTTTCGCCGGGTCGAGGGGGAAGGACCGACCGCCGACCTGGCGGGCCTCGCCTTCAGCCCGCTCCCGCGCACCGACCGGCCCGACGTGACCGGCGTGTTATGGATAGATCCAGCCGGAGGTGAACTCCGCTCGGTCGAGTACACCTGGCTGAACCCGCCGGAGGAAGCCCGCGCGCCGGGCATCGGGGGGCGCACCGAGTTCGCCCGGCTCAGCACCGGGGGGTGGATGATCCAGCGGTGGAACATCCGGATGGCTCGGCCGGAGGCGGGTCCGTGGCGAGGGTTCGACGGGTACACCGACCAGGGGGGCGAGGTACTTGCCGTGCTGACCGGAGCACCACGATGACCAGGACCAGCTGGCTGCTTCCTCTACTGTGCGTGTTAGGTCCGTTCGGCTCCGCCACCGCCCAGGATCGCTCTCGAAGGCCCCGACGATGCACCGAGCACCTTCTTCACGCCTTACAAGCACTGGTTGCTGGATCGAGCCGGCCGGATCGTCGGCGGACACAGCGGAGCCTACGCCCTCATGGTATTGGGACCGGGCACGCGCGCGGTCCGAATCGAGCGCACTGCCCCGAGAGTGTCGTTGCTGCCCGATGAGCGCCGCAACTATCAGGAGCGGATCGATGCCCAAAACGAGGCTATGCGGGGAGCCGTGATGCTGCGGACGGGAACGCAGTTGACCGCGATCCCTGCCGTCAAGCCGGTTTTCCGTTCGCTCCATTCCGATCTCGACGGAAGAATCTGGGTCCAGCTCTATACCCGGGCCGAGCCGTATGATCCGCCTCCCGAAACACCGCGGCCCGGAATGCCGCAACTCCCGCCGGTCCGCTGGCGCGAGCGGATCGGGTGGGACGTCTTCGCTCCCGATGGCAAGTACTTGGGCCAGCTCGAGCTCCCCTTCCGAACCGAGCTCGCCGAAGCCAGAGGAAACAACGTCTGGGCCATTCAGCGCGGCGAGGATGACGAGCAATACGTGGTGCGATACCGGATCACGGGCGCGGCCCCGACGCGGTAGCAACCGCTGGTGCCATCGACTCGTCTAACCAGGGCACTCTGGCGAGGAAGGAACCCGTGATTCGCCTGAACTCGATCCCGGCACTGCTGGCCGCTCTGCTCGCTGCCTGTGGCGGTGCGGAGGCGGGCAATCTTGCGAGAGCCCGCACCGATACCCTTCCTGGCGGAATCATCCGAGTCACCAGCGACGGACCGACCGCCTGGACCGAAGCAGCCGGCGCAACCCTGGTCGAAGAGTCCCGGTTCCAGGGCGAAGACGGCACTCCCTCGGAGCTCGGCCAGCCTCGCTCGGTCGCAGTGGACGACTGGGGTCGGGTCTATGTGGTGGATGCCAAGCCCGCAGTCATCAAACTGTTCGGCCCTGACGGCAAGTTCATCCGAACGATCGGGCGCGAGGGCGAGGGCCCGGGAGAGTTCCGGGTAGGCTTCGTCGCCGTGCGAGGCGAGCATCTGGTCCTGCACGATCCGCGGATCGGTCGCACCTCGATCTTCGACACCGCAGGCACCTTCCTGCGGAGCTGGATGTCCTCCTGTTGTTACTGGAGCGACATCGAGATTGACCGGGAACGGCGGATCCTGATACCCAGCATGGCCGCGCCCCAGAAGCCCGACGACAAGCCTCGAGGATCTCCTTACGTGCGCTGGTCACTCGAGGGCAAAGCCATTGATACGATTTGGGTACCGCGCCGGGAAGAGAACGTCAAGTACTGGAGCGTGTCGCTCAAGGAGGGCGGCAAGACCGTCCGGGCGATGATGACGCCGATCCCTTTCATGCCGGGGCAGGTGCACACGCTGCATCCCGGTAGTGGATTCGTATATGGCTGGACCGGCGAGTATCAGATCGTTCGAAGCCAGTCAGGGAGCGATTCGGGGATGGTCTTCGGCCGGGCCTGGACTCCCGATCCGGTCACCGACGAACGGCGGGCCGGAGAAGTCGAGTCTCGGGTTCAGCAGGCTGGCGGCGATCGCTGGGGCGAGGCCAATCTCCGCGACGCGTTCAAACTCGCGGACGTACCGACGACCTTGCCGGCCTTTGAAGGCCTCCGAGTCGATCGAAGCGGTCGGGTGTGGGTGCGTCGGTGGCCGGTCTCCGATACCACCCGGACATTCTTCGACGTCTTCGATGCGTCGGGGGCCTACCTGGGCCCGGTCACCGCACCGGTGAGGATTAACGCCTTCGGGAACCAAGCCTGGACTGGGGAAGGCGTGGTCGCGGCAATCGAAGACGAAGAGGGCCGCCCCACCATCGTACGGCTCAAGCTGGCGGCGGCCAAGGACCGGTGACCGAAAAGGTCTGGGGTTCTCGGTGTTGATGGGCCCGATTCAAACGTCTAGCAAAGGGAGTCGGATGCAGTAACAATCGAGGAGTGTGGCAGGCGGCACACTCGCCTTATCGCCGGAAGCCAGGCTTCAGGAGAGGAAGGCGCGGCAGGAGGGAATCCTCCGGCCGCGCCTTCTGCATTCGCGATATTGGAGCGTTTTCGGACCGCAGCGAGGGATCTCGGGGAACCAGGACGTGCGCGATGAACTGGCTGAAACGGTTGATCGTCGGGGCAGGTCGCGGAGCCCCGCTCCTGGTTCGCCCGCCCTCGCGGCGGCGGGCGGCCCCTATGCGGCCCTGGCGATCCTTCTCCACGCCGCCGCCACCCGGGGCGCGCTACCCACCGCGGGTTCCGAATCATCCGATCCCCGAGCACCCCATCGACCGACTACTTGAGCCGGAGGAATCCGTCATGTCGCTGGAATCCCTGCAAGACCTCCTGGTCGAAGAGCTGCGCGACCTGTACAACGCGGAGCAGCAACTCGTGAAGGCGCTGCCCCGGATCGCCGAGCAGGCGACCACGCCCTCGCTCCGGCAGGCGTTTCAGGATCACCTGCGGGAAACGGAGGGTCACGTCACCCGGCTGGAACAGATCTTCAGCGGGTTAGGAGAGAAGCCCAGCGGGAAGAAGTGCAAGGGGATGGAAGGACTCCTCGACGAGGGCGAAGACATGCTCTCGGAGCAGGGGCTGGATCCGGTACGCGACGCGGGGATCATCGCCGCGGCCCAGCGGGTGGAGCACTACGAGATCGCGGCCTACGGCTGCGCGGCGGCGTTCGCCCAGCTCCTGGGCCGGCCGGACATCGTCACCCTGCTTCAGCAGACCCTCGACGAGGAGAAGGCGGCCGACCGGAAACTCAACGCCATCGCGGAAGGCGAAGTGAACAGCGAGGCGATGACCGCGGGCACCACCTCGGGCGGCGCTCACTAGAGCGCGGGTTAGGCGCGAGCGATGCAGCGGATCGCCAAGGACATCGCCGGCGCCATCATCGGCGTGCAGGACGTGCAGAACCGGCTTCGGGTCGGCCCAGCGGAGCGACCGGCGGCAGTCACCACGCGAACCAGGGGGGAGTGAGTCATGGCCACTGACGAAATGAGGGATGAGACGAGGGATGAGCGAGAGCCGGATGAAGATACTGGCATGGAAGGAGAATCCGAACCGGTGGAATTCACTCCGGCCCGCGGCGCGGAGTGGGGTGAGGAGGAAGGAAAGGTTCGAGCGGGGCGAGCGAAACCGAGGAAGCGAAGCGAACCCGCTCGACCGAGCCCCAGGCGCACCGGATCCCGCTCCACTACCCGCGCCGCCGCGGGGCGATCACGAGCCCTTCGACCTTCGACTCAGCGAGGAGCGAAGAAGATGGCCCAGCGGCAGCGCCGGAGCGCCCGGTGAGCCGGGGGAGGCGCCGCGAAAACGGAAAGGGGAAGGAATGGCTCTCACCCCGAGGGTGGTGGAGACGGCGGTCGCGGGGGTCGTCGCGGCCGGACTGGGGCTGGGCGGGTTCACGGCCTCGACGGTCGAGCTCGCGACCGCCCTCTCAGCAGTCTCGCTCGCGGGTCTGGTTGTACTGCTGGTAGCGGAGTGGTGGTCGCGGAGGAGGTGGACGATCCGCTAGCGACAGCGGCCGGTCGGGCTTCTCGCTGAGGGAAGCCCGACCGCTTCGCCGTCAGTAGGACTCACCCGCACGATCGGCTCGACCGCCCGGCTATAAATCACGATCTGACGAACCCGAAGCCCGCCCAGGCGGGCCGGCTCATAGCGAAGCTGGGAGAGCCCGGGCCGAAGCGCTTCCTCCAGGGCGCGATCGTTGCCGGCCAGAGGGCGAAGGGTGGGGAGCTCGGGGCGGCCCACCGTATCAACCACGAACTGGAAGCCGGCCTTGTAGCAGGCTCCCGGAACGCCGCCCGTCGCAGCAGGAGGAGGTTTGAAATCGATGGGGAAGTCGCTGGTGCGGAGCTCTGCCGGCCGACTCACCTCGCAGTCGCGATAGACCGGACCGTCCGCGAGGAGCGCGGAATCGGCGGGCTCCCCGGTACAACGAACCTTTCCTTTTTGGGCGCTCGCCGTACCTGCCAGGGTCAGGGCGAGGACCAGAATCGCGCCGGCTCGCATGCTGCCACGATAGCGCCGGTCACCCGCAATACGCAATGGCGGAGCGAGCCAGGATTTCCGCGCAGGTGACCATCGAGTCGATATCCACCCACTCTTCCACCGCGTGGGCGCCGGCGCCGTGCGGGCCAAAGACAACGGTCTCGATTCCGGCCGCTCGGGTGAGCGCCGCGTCCATCCAGGGGGTATCCCCCACAAAGGACGGTTCGGTGTGGGTGACCGCACGGTACGCCTTCGCGACGGTTTCGGCGATTGCCGCATCCCGCTTCACCTCGAACGGATCCCGCACGAAGAACGAGCGCGCGTCGATCCGGAGCGCCGGATCTTCCCGGCGAAGCTCATCGAGGAGCGCCCGGAGTTCGGCCATGACCGACTCCTCGGTTTCGCCCGGGATCGTGCGCCGCTCGATCCGAGCGGTGCTGCGATCGGCATAGGTGCTGAGGCCGGTTCCCCCTTCCAGCAGCGCCACGTGCAGGGACGGCGGGCCGACCAGCGGATGCGGGGAGCGGGCCCGCAGCGCACGCTCCAGCCGCTCGAGCCGGGTCAGGAATCTTCCCATCCGCAGGTTGGCGTCGATGCCGAGCTCGAACCGGCTCCCATGAGCGGCCTGGCCTAACACGCTGACCTCGATCCAGAGATAGCCCTTGTGGGCGAGGCAGACTCGGAGCGAGGTCGGTTCGGTGACGATCGCCGCGTCGGTGCGCACGGCGGTGAGCAGGTCGGTCGTGCCCAGGCTGCCGTACTCTTCGTCGGCAACGGCGGCGAGCACGAGATCGCCGGTGAGGGAGACGCCGGCGTCGTTCAGGGCCTTGAGGGCCGCGAGGCACGACGCCAGGCTGCCTTTCATGTCGTAGGCGCCGCGGCCCCAGATCCTGCCGTCCTGGATCCTGGCGGCGAACGGATCGGCCATCCCCTCGACCCCGACCGTATCGGAGTGGGCGTTCAGCATCAGCGAGCGGCCGTCGCCCTTGCCGCGCCGGCGCGCCACCACCGAGACGCGCCCCGGCTCGGACTCCCGGAGCTCGGTCTCGAGACCGAGGGCGCGGGTCAGCTCTGCCGTGAGGTCGGCGATGGCGCGTTCCCCGGCGGCGCCGGGGACCAGGGTGGGGTTGATCGAATCGGTCCGGACCAGCGCCTGGCAGGTCGCGATCAGATAGTCGCGATCGACCCGCAGGGACCCGGTCACTGGGTGCCGCGATAGCCCTCTTTGGCGAGCGCCTTGACCAGCATCTGGTGGATCCGCTTCTCGAGCTCGCCGGTGCTGCGGCAGTCCCGCGTGTTAGGCCGGATCCGGGGGATGTCCACCGCCCGGGCGATGAGCACCGTGCGGACTTCGATGGTGCTGCCGCCCAGGGGGGTCAGAAAGGTGAGCAGGGACATCTGGACCGGGGCGATGTCGGCATACAAGCCGTAGACATCCTGCCCGCACTCCAGGTACAGGGGGAGCGACTTGCCGCCCAGGTCAGAGCGGAGCCGGAACTGCTGGTTGCCCACGATCATGCGAGCGGAGTCGCGGAGATCGGGCGGGACCTTGAGCTGGTCATATACCTGGGCGAGCGCCGCGAAGGCTCGCCCCGCCTGAGCGATACGAACCTCGCGGTCCTCGGCGGTGGGGGCCTCGATCGAAAAGGCGAGGCCCATGGTATCGGAGACGGTTCGTGAGATCGCGCTGAGGTTGATCGTGCGGGAACCCGGGTCGTACAGGGGGCGGATCACTTGGGCCGGGGCGGCAGGAGCAGCAGCTGCGGCAAGGAGGAGCAAGCAGATCGGTGTTCTCATGGTTCGCTCCCGGCTTGGAGGTGCGGGCCTTTTGCGAGGTAGCCACCTGAAATATGCTCATTCCTGCATATTTCGGGTGATGGCCGCCCTGCCGATTGGAGACTCAGGGAATCTGCCGGCGTTAAACCATATCGGGACCGTCCATATCAGCCCCCTCTGCCCCCCTTGCTCAAGAGTGATCATCGTCACTGCCTTCCTGGCGGCTTCCGCTTGCAGCCCCCGAGTGGGTGAGCGGCCTGAACAGCCAATCCCGGTCGGCGGCAATCCTCCCGTCCCGAGCGGATCGGTTGAGGGTTCGCTGGGAACCCGAGGAGCCGCCGGGGGCGGGTCGCGCCTCACCTGCAAGACCAGCCGGATTCCTTCGGGCTGGATCGCGGTGGACTACGTGGTCGCGGGAGAATGCCAGCCGGCCCCCAACGAGCGCTATAACGGGATGGTGTTGATACAGCACGCGGGCTACGCAGCGGGGACCGTGCTCGTCGTCTGTTCCGATCAGCCCATCCCGCGAGGCTGGTACCGGCACTCGGGAACCGAAGGGGCAGGGGAGGACCAGTGTCCGAGCAGCGCCAGCCCAAGGCCGCTGGCGGAGCGGGTGATGCGAATCGGCAAGCAGTATAGGTGAGAGGTGAGAGGTGAGACGTGAAAAGTGAAACGTGAAAGGTCGCGGCGCTACTCGCTTATCAGGGCTTAACTAGCCGATAGAATCGGACATACTCGACGTCGTCGGCATCGCGCCAGAGTCCCGCCACGTAGTCGCCTCCGGTCTCGAGGGGAGTGAACCTCGCGGGCATCTCCACACCCTAGCAAAGCGCCCCCCCGGGCTGAAATAGCTCGATCGGGAGAGGTTGTCGGTAACGACAAGGGAATCTCCCCGGATGCGGCGGAACTGGAGAATCTGCCGGAACTCGCCCGGACCGTCGCCATCGCGGCCAAACCCGCCGAGATAGACCCCTTGCCGGTCATAGAACCGGATGGTTCTCGTGCCGTCGTTCGCTACGGCGATTCGCCCATCGGAGAGCCGGGTGACGCCATTAACCCGCAGCAACTCGTAGAGGGAGTCGCCATCGGTCTTGCCGATCTGCAGAATCGGCTGGGGCGAGAGGCGCCACCTGCGGGTGGTCGGCAGCACCGGCTGGCTGTTCTCGACGATCCGGATTGCGGCGCTGTCGCCGACCTGTTTCGCCGGCAGCAATGAACCGGTGGCGCTGCATGCCACGGCACCGGCGGCGAGAATTGGCGCCCTCATGGGAGGGGATGGCGCTGGAGGTACTGGAGGTCGTCCTCGTCGGTGCGCACCGTGTAGAGCGCGCTCTTTCCGAAACCCACGAGCGTAGTGCGAGGGGGAAACCTAACCCGCAGCGCCAGCGTCCCGCCGGCCGCGATGACGTCCCAGCGGACGGCATCCTCCGATCCCCGGGACGGCGGCGCGATCCAGAGGCGCCCGTCGCCGGACCCACGCACCCGTTCGAAGGGCGGGAAATGCCTCGGCCACGCCTTCGGCTCCGCCAAGTCAATGGCCAGGCTGACGCCCTGTCCTCCCGCGGCGGCCGTCGCGGCTTTCAAGCTTTCTTCCATCCGAGCTCGAGTCTCCCGGCGAATCCGGTCCCGGTCCGCCTCGGTCAGCGCGATCCTGGTATGGGGAACCAGAGGGCCCGAAACCCTGCTGCCATTCGGTCGCACGTACTCGATGTGATAGTCAGCGGCGCGCGCGATCGCGACCGTCCCGTCGGGAAGCAAGTCCCACAGGTCCCGATCCGTGGGCGGAACGATGGGAACTCCGATCCGCATGCCGGCGCTCGGGGTTCCGGAGATCCTTGGCTCGATCGCCGGCGCGACCAGCCGCGCCACCGTGTCGACCCGGGCGGAATCCGACCAGCGTACCACAAACGCCATTCCTCCCACCTGGATAGTGCCGGGACCCATTTCCATCCGTTGAACCTCGGAGACCCGCCGGCCCTGGGAATCAACCCCGCGGAGTCCGGTGACTCGGAAGGCCGCGGTTGGATCGACCGACAGCGTTTGGGTTCGTACTGGAACGCCGGCCCGATCGAGAATGAGGAACCGGCGGAGCATCAGATCGAGCAGCCAGGTGGAGTCTCCACGAGGAATCAGGAGGCCCGGGGCGCGGTATTCCAGGGGACCGGCTCCCTCGCGTCCGACTTTCGTAACCGCATTGCTCGCGAAATTGGCGAGGAAGACCGCCCGATCTCTCCCATCGACGACGAGCACCCGGCCATCGGGCAACTCCCGGATCGAGCTCACCGCGGAGAACGATTCGGCGAGCTCGGCGTTCGGCTTGGGGAGCGGGCGCTCGGCGACTTGGGCGTGCAGGGTTGCCGCAGCCAGCCCCGCAACGGCAGCCGAAGTTGCGTAGCATCGCATGCCAGAGGTCACGGCCAGGGATGACACCGAAGCCACTGGATTCCGTCGTCCTCGGTGACGATCACGAACCCGGGTCATGGCCTTACCGCCTTCACTTCCACGTTTGGGGGACGGCTGAACCGGTCCCGATGCCCCGAATTCGCCTGGGTGATCCAGTCCTTGATGCAGATCGGCAACCCATCATAACCCGCAGCGCGCGTAAAGACCTGGATCCGCCCGCCGCTCAGGAGCGCGACATGGACGGTGAGCGGCGGCTCTGCCATGCAAACGACTGCCTCTTCCTCTCCGCCCCCGTGGGCTGCGTTGCCGGTGACCACGAGCCATCCGCCAAGCAGATCGATCGAACCGCTCACGAAGAGATTGCGCTCGAGATGGGCTCGCTCGGTGCCGAGCAGCCGGATGAGCTCGGTGCGGACCGCCCGCTCCCGCAACAACGCATCCTTGTCGTAACTCCCCGCGTAGCGGCGAACCAGCGATTCGGTGGGCGGGGCCTGGGCGTGAGCAGCCTGCCTCGCGCCGGTCAGCAGGAACAGCCCGAGAACCTGACAACCGGCGAGCTTCACCAGCGCTCCCAGATGATGATGGCGCGCGGCGTCCGCCGCGACCCGCCTAACGCGCGGCTCGCGCTGCCGCCGGTGAACTCGACCAGATCCAGCTCGTTCATCCGCCAGGCACACACCTGGCCGGCCATGAGCCTCATGGTGCCGTTGAGCCATCCTTGCTCCTCCGTTCCAATCCAGGTCCGAATCCTCGGAACCTCGCAGACCGACATCGAGCCGTATCGCTCGAGGTCGGCGGGACCCAGCCGGTCCCACCGGGCCCGCCCGAGCGCGAGCCGGCGGCTCAAGTCCCACCAGGCCTGCGAGGTCTCGTTCGGGTTTCGGATCGCGAGACCGGGGGTGAGGCGAAGGCCCAATTCCTTCCCCTTCCCCCGCTCGACCTCGAAGCCGACCCGGCGCTCGCCATAACCCGCCTTGGTCACCCGCACCACGTAGGTTCCTCGGTCCGCTTTCGGGAACGCGAATCGTCCGGCACTATCGGTGAGGGCATCGCCGCCGCCGAAGCCCAGGACATCGACCCGCGCTCCGGCAATGGGCTTGAGCTCCGCATCTCCTACGGTGCCATAAATGCCCCGCCGGGTCACCGTGACCTCCATGGCGGGGAGCCGGAAGGCATCGGGGACCAGGTAATACTCGAGGCGAGTAGGTTCGGTGGCGACCACCGGAATCATGGAGCGCACCGGCCGGTAGCCGATGAGCCGAATGGAGATTGCGTACTCGCCCGGCCTCAGGCTGTCGATCCGGAACACCCCTTCCGCGTTGGTGGTCGCGCGCCGGTGGGTGATGGCTACTTCGGCTCCGGCGAGCGGGCGATTGGACATGTCGCGCACGGTTCCGATCACCGCCTGGAACGGCCGCTGGGCAAAGGCGCTCGCGGGAACGACGAGGGCGAGGAGCGCAACAAGGAGTCTAGGGCGCACGATAGCGCTCGAGGTATTGCAGCTCTTCATCATCCAGCCGAGCCAGGTAGACCGTGCCACGGCCGAAACCGACGAGCAACGTGCGTCTGGGCAGCAGCACCTTCATCGCGATCTGGCCCTTGCGATCGATGACATCAAATTGAGGGAGCGCATCGGCGGCGGTGGTTCGCGGAAAGTTCCCCGAATAAAGGTGTGGGTGTTGGATTTGCCGTCATAGACGATTGCAGGACGCGGACGCTGCTGTTCCTCCCGCCACTCCTGCTGGTGGGCACCGGAGACCGGCACCTGGTCCCAGTCGAGTGCGGTCCGACGGCTGCTGGCCGAGTGGGCTCGAAGAACGTCACCCGATACGGTTCGGGACTGACGACTGCAACACGCCCGTCCGACGCTAGGGCCCACTGCTCCCACGTTACCAAGGGGACCCGGATTGGACCTGGCCGGATCGGCAGAGGCGTAACGACGCCAACCAGCTGAAACCGCGCCCGTACCATGGAGTAGATGATACCGGATCAAGGCGTCCGCTGCGCAGGAACCCAGGTCAACCCTTGACCCTGCCGGGGCGGGAACGATGTTCTGAGCGGATGCAGGTTCGGTTCGCCGTTGGGGTCCTGGCCATCTTGGGGGTCACGGCCGGTCACGCGCAGGTCGTGGAGCTCCGGGTGCGCGAGGAAACCCAGCTGACCCCCATCGCCGGCGCCATCGCCCGCCTGATCGGGGAGCGCGGCGTGGTGGCCACGGGCCTGACCAACGAGCTGGGCCGCATCGTGCTCCGCGCGCCGGTGGCCGGGATCTATCGGGTCAGGATCGACCGGATTGGCTGGAGCGGCATGCTCACCACCCCGTTCGCCCTCGCCGACACGGTCCGCCTGGATATCCGGATGGCTACCAGCCGCATCGAGCTGCCGGCCGTGGTAGTCCGGGGCAGGAACCAGTGCGGGTTAGGGGTTGCCGAAGGCGGTTTGGTCTCCCAGTTGTGGGACGAGGTCCGGAAAATCCTGACGGTCACGGTTCTGAGCCGGGAGGCGGTGCCGCTTCACGTGCGAGGGTTCGAGCGGGAGCTCACCCTGGGCGGCGCGGTACAGCGGGAGTGGGTGAGCAGCTCGCGGATCGTGCAGGGCCCTCCCTTCCAGGCGCTTCCCCCGTCCTTCCTCCTCGCCCGGGGATTCGTGCGGAACGACGGCGACAGCCTGGCGTTCGTCGCGCCGGACGCGGAGACCCTCCTCTCCGAGGAGTTCATGGTCACCCACTGCTTTCGGCCGGTGGCGGGGCGCGATCAGCTGGTGGGGCTTCGCTTCGAGCCGGTGCGGAATCGCGACGTGTCCGACGTGGCCGGCACCCTCTGGCTGGACCGAGCGAGCGGCGAGCTTCGGGGTCTCGACTACTCCTATACCCGGCTGCAGGACTGGATGCGGCGGCTCAAGCTCGGCGGCACGGTCGAGTTCCGCCGGTTGGCCGACGGGCGCTGGATCGTGCGTTACTGGCACATCCGGATGCCGAAGGTCGAGATCCACGCCCGCTGGGAAGGCGGGCGCGAAGTGGAGCGCGGCTTCGTCGCGGGCTATGTCGAGAAAGGCGGCCGCGCCGAGCCGGCCACCGACACGCTGGGGCGCATGGACCGGGCCGTCCTGATCGGCCAGGTCTTCGACAGCACGGTGGGCCGCGGGTTAGGAGGAGCGGTGGTAGGCGTCGCAGGCACCCCGGATTCCATCGTGACGGGGCCCGACGGGCAGTTCGAGCTCGCGATCCAGCTCGCCGGCGATCAGGTGGTGACCGCCCACCACCCCAAGCTCGGGCTGTTGGGCGAGCCGCTCCAGCTCACCGCCCTCCTCTCGCTCGGCGATACGACCCCGGTGCACTTCGTGGTGCCATCCGTCGCGACATTCATGCGGCAGCTGTGCCGCAACCAGCGCGGCCTCGCGATCGTCGGCATGGTGTTCGACGCGCAGGGACGGCCGGCCGACGCGCGCCAGGTCTACGCCGTCCGGCGCACGGTGCGGGGCGACCTGCCGATCGGCGCGGTGGCGGTGCGCTCGCTGGGTCCGATGGAGCGGCGCAGTCCCGACGATCCCGGCGCGGGCCATACCGGAGTAAATGTGCGCGGGTTAACGAGAGGGAGACCCCGTGCGGAAACCAATCGGCGTGGTCTCTATGCGATCTGCAACGTGCCGCGGGAGGACACCCTGTACGTGATCTCGGCGGAATCCGGGCTGGTGCGAGGTGAGGCGGCGGTCGGGCTCAGGGCGGGATCGCGGTGGGTGGATATCAAGGATTGGGGAAGCGCGGATACGACGGTCGTCCGACCGAGGCCGGTCCGGCCGCCGTCACCGCACTAGGCGGTACGCCCGGACCTGGGGGACGTCGTCCGGGTTCCGCCAGAGCCCGATCGTGCGGTCGTCGCCGATCCACGAGGGCGTGAATCGCGCGGGGCCGGAGGACCATACCTGGTTGGGATCGTTCTGGTCGGCCCCGATGTCGAACCGGGGAACCGAGTCAATCACCCAGGGCTCGGCGGGCTCGCGGGGGGTGGAGTGGATTCCACGATCTCGATGCCGGCGCTGTCGCGCACGCTGACTTGGCCGGTGGTTGCCCCGTGACTGCCGCAGGCAGTCCATAACACGCCACCACTAAGCGCTGCTCCCAGAGCGAGACGCATCGGGAGCCGCGGTCTTGGCCTCACTGAATCGGCTCTCCGCGCTGGAAATCGAACAGCGTGACCCTCCGCAACTGGTAGTACGCGTCCCAATACCGGCGGAGCGCTTCCACGTACTGGTTGACCGCCTGGTCCTTCTCGTTCTGGGCGATGAACAGATTGTCCAGCGTGATCCGCCCGATGCCGTACCGGTTGTAGGCGACCT
>JBQTHV010000130.1:0-1714 GCA_052389555.1 Gemmatimonadales bacterium
GCGGAGATCAGTAGTGTCCTCGACGCCGTGCAGATCAGCGGGGCCGATTGCTGGCACCTGGCGGTGGCGCTCTCGTTCGCTGAGAATCCCCGCACCGTGACCTTCCTTTCGCTCGATCAGCGCCAAGTCGCTGCGGCCCGGGCGCTTGGCTTTCGGATCTAGCGGCGAATCGCAGCCCCGACCAGTCGGCGCTAGTTTTCGCGGAATCCGATTCCTTAGAACCGCCTCCTTCAGGTCCAACCATGATACCACTCCTTCTGCGACGTGCCCCCCTCTTTGCGGGATGCACCCTCTTTGCTCTGCTCACCAGCCAGGCCACTGCTCAGAACGGCACCCCAGTGCCGGGCCGGAACCCCAATCAACCGGTCGACGAGGCCTACACCCGGAAGATCAAGGAGTACACCACCGAGACCTTCTTCCTCTCGCCGCTGGTGGACTACCTCCCGGCCTCGCCCACCGTCCCGACGCCGGCCGCGGTCCTCGGCGATATCGCCGGCGCACCGACCAAGCTGCCCTATTCCCACGAGGTCTATGCCTACCTGCGGCGGTTGGCCCAGGCGAGCCCGCGGGTTAGGGTCTATTCGATCGGGACCACGGAGGAGAACCGGGAGATGATCGCCGTGGCGGTAGCGTCCGAGAAACTGCTCACTGAACTCGACGCCAACCGGGCCCGCCTGGCCCGGCTGGCCGATCCACGCACCATCAATCTCGACGACGCCGAGGCAAGACGGATCGCCGGGAGCACGGCGCCGGTCTATTACATCACCGGGACGATCCACTCCCCCGAGGCGGGCGCGCCCACCGCGCTCATGGAGCTGGCCTACCGGCTCGCGGTGGATGAGAGTGATTACATCCGCATGATCCGCGACCACGTGATCACCCTGATCACGCCGGTCGTGGAGGTGGACGGGCGGGACCGGATGGTGGATCTCTTCCGCTGGCGCCAGGCCAACCCCGGCGCCACCTGGCCGCCGCTGCTCTACTGGGGCCATTACGTCGCCCACGACAACAACCGGGACGCGATGGGGTTGACGCTCAAGCTGTCCCAGAACGTGCTGAACACCTACGTGGACTGGAAAGCGCAGGTGATCCACGACCTGCACGAATCGGTGCCGTATCTCTACGACAACACCATCGGCGACGGACCTTACAACGCCTGGCTCGACCCGCTCCTCACCAACGAGTGGCAGCTCATCGGCTGGCATAACGTGCAGGAGATGACCCGGATGGGGATGCCCGGGGTTTTCGCGTTCGGCCGGTTCGATACCTGGTCGCCCGGCTATCTCATGTTCATGGCGGCGACCCACAACGGAATCAGCCGGCTTTACGAGACCTTCGGCAACGGCGGGACCGCGGAGACCCTGGAGCGGACCCTCTCGCCGGGCGAAACGTCCCGCACCTGGTACCGGCAGAATCCCCCGCTGCCGCGGGTTAGGTGGTCGCTCCGCAACAACAACAACTACGAGCAGACCGGGGTGCTGGTCTCGCTCGCCTACGTCGCCACCAACCGGGAGCAGATTCTCCAGAACTTCTACGAGCGGAGCAAACGGTCGGTGCTCAAGGCGAAGACCGAGGGACCGGCGGCCTACGTGTTCGCCGCCGATACCCGAAGGCCCGGAGCGCAGGCGGAGCTCCTGCGGGTGCTCCAGAAGCAACACGTGGAGATCTCGCGGGCGAGTCAGCCGTTCACGGTACAGGTGGCTCGGCGCTCGGC
>JBQTHV010000131.1:0-3539 GCA_052389555.1 Gemmatimonadales bacterium
CCGGCGAGCAGGGCCCAGTCCGCTCCGGTGACGACATCGAGCCCCAGCCGGGCGCCCGCGCCGACCAGCGCTTCCAGCGTAACCCGCTCGGCCCCGCTGATGTGGTAGGCGAGTGACTCCTGGCCCGCGGCGGTGGTACGTGACAAACCGCCCTCCCATCCATGGGACAGGAGGGCGGCTCGAACGGCGTCTTCGGTACGGCCCGCGAGCGGAACCAGCTTCACGCGCCCGAAGGCTGTTCGGCGGGGGGCATCCCCATCAGGGGCGGCCGCGCGGGGCTGGGCGCCGCCTTGGGCTGATACGCCGGCGGGGGGGCCGCCGCGGCGCGAGGCGGCAGCGGCTCTCCGCGAGCCAGCAGGTCGAGGTCCTCGCGGTCCAGGGTCTCCCGCTCGAGCAGGGCCTGGGCGATCTGATCGAGCAGCGCGCGATTCTCGGTGATGATGTTCCGAGCCAGCGCATAGGCGTCGTCGATGAGGTGCTTGACCTCGGCGTCCACAAGCTCGGACATGCGCTCGGAGATCTCCCGCCGCTGCTGGATCTCGCGGCCGAGGAAGATCTCCTGCTCCCGGTCGCCCACGGCGATCACGCCGATCTTCTCGCTCATGCCGAACTGGGTCACCATCCGGCGGGCGATCGAGGTCGCCTGCTCAATGTCGTTGGCCGCGCCGGTGGTCACCTTCTCGGGGCCGAACACCAGCTCTTCGGCGACCCGGCCCCCAAACGCGGAGGCCAGCCGGCCCTCGAGGAACTGCTTGGTGTAGTTGTGCCGGTCTTCCTCGGGAAGCCAGTGGGTGAGGCCTAACGCGCGGCCGCGCGGGATGATGGTCACCTTGTGCAGCGGATCGCTGCCCGGGATCTTGAGACCAACGATCGCGTGGCCGGCCTCGTGATAGGCAGTGAGCCGGCGCTCGTCTTCGGTGAGGACCAGGCTGCGGCGCTCGACCCCGAGCATCACCTTGTCCTTGGCCTCTTCGAAGTCGGTCATATCGACGAGGTTCTTGTTGCGCCGGGCCGCCAGCACTGCTGCCTCGTTCACCAGGTTGGCCAGGTCGGCCCCCGCCAGCCCCGGCGTGCTCTTGGCCAGCACGTCGAGCCGGACGTCGCCCGCGAGGGGAATCTTCCGGGTGTGCACCCGGAGAATCCCCTCCCGGCCCCGGACGTCCGGGGAATCCACCACGATCTGCCGGTCGAACCGGCCGGGCCGGAGCAGCGCCGGATCGAGCACGTCGGGCCGGTTGGTCGCGGCGAGAAGAATCACTCCTTCGTTCGACTCGAACCCGTCCATCTCGACCAGGAGCTGGTTCAGGGTCTGCTCCCGCTCGTCGTGACCACCGCCTAACCCGGCGCCACGGTGCCGGCCCACCGCGTCGATCTCATCAATGAAGATGATGCACGGCGCATGGGCCTTGCCCTGCTCGAACAAGTCACGCACCCGGGAGGCGCCGACGCCGACGAACATCTCCACGAAGTCCGACCCGGACATCGAGAAGAAGGGACGCCCCGCCTCGCCGGCGACCGCCTTGGCGAGCAGCGTTTTCCCGGTTCCCGGCGGTCCCACCAGCAGGGCACCCTTCGGCAGCCGCCCGCCCAGCCGGGTGAACTTCTGCGGGTCCTTGAGGAACTCGATGATCTCCTGAAGCTCGACCTTGGCTTCGTCGGCGCCGGCGACGTCGGCGAACGTCACCTTGGGGGTGTCGCCTGCCAGCAGACGGGCTTTCGACTTGCCGAACGCAAAGGCGCGATTTCCGCCCGACTGCATCTGGCGCAGGAAGACGAACCAGAGCGCCAGGATCACCACCCATGGCAGGATACTCACAACCAGCGTGAGTAACCCGCTCCGCGCCGGCTTCGCATCGACGATGACTCCGGAGGTGTACAGCTCGTTCAGATACGCCATGTCGATGGCGCCGGGCGGGAACATCACGCTGAAGGAGCGGGCCGTTTCGTTGGTCCGAACCAGCGGCGTGCGGAACTCACCCTTCACCAGCTTGCCGTCGTAGATCTGAACCGACTTGATGTTGCCGGCCCGCAGCTGGTTGTTGAAGTCGCTGATAGTGAGCTCGGCGGAGCTGCCGCCCTGCCGGCTCATCATGTTGAAGAGAAAGACGGCCAGGAGGGCCACCAGGAGCCAGAGCGCGAGGTTCTTGCTCAAGCCGGCCCAGTTGGGCATCGGGGGTTTGGTAGGTCGCTGCTGCATTTACATCAAGTCCGCAATGAATGGAAGATGCCGAAAGTTCTCGGCATGATCCAGACCGTATCCAACCAGGAAGGCCGCCGGGGCCTGGAAACCGACGAACTTCACTTCCGGCAGCGGCGCGTGCATGGACACCTTGTCCAGCAATGCGCACACGGCGAGCGAAGCCGGCCGCCGCTCCGAGAGCAGGCCGATCAGCTTCCGCACCGTGTTTCCGCTATCGACAATGTCCTCCACCAGCACGATGTGCTTCCCTTCGAGCCGGGTCTCCGGATCGTAGAGAAGCCGAACCGTTCCGGACGAGGTGGTACTCGCCCCATAGGAACTGGCCACCAGAAAGTCCACCTGCAGCGGCCGCTCGATCTTCCGCACCAGGTCGCCCAGGAAGATGAAGCTGCCCTTGAGCAGGCCGAGCACCAGAAGATCGCCATCCGGATACGCCCGGGTGATCTGCTCGGCGAGCTCGGCAACCTTGGCGGCGATCGCGGCCTCGTCGTAGACGATGGACCGGATCGTTTGCCCGCCGGTTCGGCGCAGGACTTCAGCAGCGGTGGGCATCGATCCTGAGGGCTCGGGCTCCGGGGGCAGGAGTGTTCTCCGCGGCGCGGCAGAGGCCGGGGACCCAAACGACAGTCCCTCCTGCCTCAATGACCGGCCACGATGCGCGTTCGTGACGCGCGATTCGACCATCCTGCATAACCCGAACCACGAGTCTCCTTCCTCTGCCGCCCAGCGGGCGAATCCGATCGCCGGGCCGCCACGGGCGAACGGTGTAGTTGCCCGGCGTAAACCAACTCTGCGGTGAGTTCCGCTCCAACCGACGTGGCGCCGGCCCGCTCCTCCACTCGATGCGCCAAGTCCCAGCATCGACGCTTCCCGATTCGCCTCCGATCGCGACGGGCCGCCAGCCGGAATCCGGCCCGCGCGCCGCACTGGACTCCCGAAAGAGACGGAGGCGGCCGAACGAGAACTCGGCGGCGCAACCCTCTCCGAGTTGCGCAACCCTCCCGCTCCGGCCGCCCGCCAGCAGTCGCTCGATTCGAGCCGCCCGCACCGGGCCCACCAGGCAACCGGCTCGACGCCCCAGAGCGCCAAGCAGCGCCTGTACCACAGTCGAATGATACCCATGCAGGGGGGACGCAGCAATGGAAACGCCGTCACACTCGGCGCGTAACTCCAGCTCCGGCATCTCCAGGATCCGGTCCCAAGCCTCCCGTTCGAGACGAGCCTGATGCGCCAGGCCGAGAATCCGCCGGTCAATATCGGACACCCGCTGCCGCAAAAGCGGTAGGAGATGGAGTCGAATCCAGACCCGCAGGTGACGGGGATCGCGATTGGCGGGATC